>JAUWJG010000014.1 GCA_030607815.1 Candidatus Bathyarchaeota archaeon | reverse complement strand
AATTGTAGTGTATAGAAAAAAACAATTTTATTTGCATTGAATATTAATAATTTAGAGTTGAGTGATCTTCTACAATTGATTATTCAATATATATTGCTGGCCGATATGGTTCACTTAATTGTGCCCTATTCATAGGATCATAGTGATTCAAATCTTCCTCTCTGAAAACTTTAACGTCTACATTAAAAACTTGCTTATAATAATCTCTCGTTTCTTTTAAAATCTTGAATTCATCAATTATACCATTTTCTAGATGTTTATCAACTAATTCAGCAGGTATTTTATTGATATTTTTAATCAAAGTCCGGACATATTTAGAGACCTGTTTAGCTCTATTTCGCATATTTTGATCCAACATAATTTTCTTCATCAAGGTAGCAATTTTTACAGTTTCCGTTTTTGTGCACTTCAAAGCATATAAGTAGATATTCCATTTCCATTCGGGACATGTATAGTAGTATATCATCTTCGGTTTCATTTTTGTAACATGAATAATATGAGTGGTGTCTGCTTGAATTGCTTTAATGAATGCCTCTTGCGCAATAATTCGTCTATCAACTTTACCAGGATCAAATGTTGGCCATTTCGCTATTGAAATGAAAGATGTATTTCCCATTTCATGCCAGATCTCCTCACAGAGATGAGGTGTAAAGGGAGCCAATAAACGGATACGTGTTTTTAAAATTTCATATAAAAGTATTGATCTAACTTTTTTCCGCTCAATGGAGGTTTCGATCGATGTTCGATGTAGATACCATTGAATGTCTTGATCTAACATGTAAAGAGCTTCATGAATAGCTTCTCGTATTCTAAGATTATTCATAGCATCGGTGATTGCTTTAACTCTTAAATGAAGACGACTAAGTAACCATTTATCAATAGTAGTAAATTCACTTGTTTCGTGATCATATTCAGTATTTATTATCTTAATTGCGAAGTTATAGAAACGTTCTAACCTTTCACGACAAGATTGTGCAAAGCTAAAATTGAAGTCCACGTCTTGTAAAAGTTCCGCGGTTGAGAGTATGGCAAGGCGAAAAGGGTCAGTACCATACGTTGCAGTAGCTTCTCGTAGAGGAATTATATTTCCCAGAGATTTCGACATTTTCTTTCCTTCTAGAAGTACACTGCCAGTAACAACAATTTGTCGAGGCCATAAAGCTTCAGAGAAGATAGCTGCGTGATTAAAAATAAAGAAAGTTAAATGGTTTGGCACCAAATCTCTCCCCGAGTGACGACTATCTAAGGGATAGAAATATGTGAACTCTTCCCGCATAGCCTTTAAGTAAATGGCTTTAAGCCCTAATTTTTTTGCTATAGTTTGACAATTTCCTTTATTGAGGAATATATAGTCAAATACTGAATCATTCAGTTGTTCAGCTTTAATCCCTTTTTCATTTATCTGTTTAGCAATTGTATAATAGCACATGTAAATTACTGAATCAGAAAGGCTCTCGATAATCCAATCAGTATCCCAAGGTAGTTTAGTACCCATTCCTTGCTTTCGAGCGCAGGCTTTCACCCTTAACCAATCAATAGTGTTCTCAAACTCAGTATGAAGATCATCAGGAATGATTTTCATACTGTTTAAACACTGATAAGCCTTTGCTTTCCACTTAATGTTCCCATAATCGAGAAACCACTGATCATCAAGAATTTTAACAACAATCTCTGCACCACATCTACAAAAGACGGGACGGTTTACAAGAGTATAAACTTGAAAGGCTTTGTCTTCCAATAGTAAAGTGGCAGTAATCTTTTCTCGAGCCTCAGAAATGATCATTCCGGCATATTTTCCTGTAATTGCTTTCATTCGCCCCATGTGAAATTCTTTGCTGTAAATTTTTTTTGTCGCTTCTTCGAGTTTAGTATCTAACTGATTAACAGCGCCTACTTGTTCTAGGATATCTAAAGCTGGAAATTCTGAATATCCTTCTAATGATATTAAAGAGATAGGTGTTATTTGGTTTAAGATCTCTAAATAGAGATGAGCTGTTGAAAAGTTTAATCGTCCACTTTTTAAATCTTCTAGAGCGATGTAATCGTAGGGAGCATGACCGGGAACGGACATTACTATGCCTGTTGCATTCTTCGGATCAACAAAATTTGCAGGTAGAATTGGAATTTTCTTACCTGATAAGGGATTTTCTACATATTGTCCTATAAGACTCTTTCCAGAAACTGAACCTATAATGTTGACTTCTTTATTGAGAAATCTTAATTTTTCTGCGAATTCTCTGCTTATTATTAAGAGTTCATCATTGACTTCAGCTTTGACATAGTCTATGTCAGGTCGAACCCAAATATTAGTGACACCAAAGAGTGTTTCTGGGCGTAAGGTCCCTATAGGTAGAAAGTAGTCTTCAAGTTTGAATTTAATTATAATGACTACATCGATATCAGGTTCTACATCTCCTTTAGTATCATGTTGCCCCATAGGATTTCCACACAAAGGACACCATCCAACCGGATGACTGCCTTGTGTAATTAATCCCTTGGAGTGAAGTTTTCGGAACTGCCATTCAATAAATTTACTATATTGAGGATCAATCGTAGTAAATTCGCGACGCCAGTCAATTGAATAGCCCATTTCAAGCATACTTTCTTTCATCTCACGGCGAAAGTAAGCTGCGATTTTCAGAGGAGAGACAAAAGTTTGAATCACATCTATAGGAACCTTATAGATTCGAGTAAGTTCATCTAAGAGTACGGGATCTTTAGCTGCTATTCGCTTTGCTATTGCAAGAACAGGTGTTCCTGTATAATGAAAAGCCATTGGGAAAAGTACATTGAAGCCTTGCATTCGTTTAAAACGTGCATAAACATCAGTTAAAGTATAAGGTCTACCATGACCAACGTGAAATGGCATATTAGGATATGGATAGGCAATAGTAATGAAAAATTTAGGAAGCTCTGATTTAGGATTAGCCTCAAATAGTTTAGATTCGTTCCACGCATTTTGCCATTTTTTTTCGATGATGTGCCAATCAATTATCAATATTAGGGATTCACCTTTGTAACCTGATTTATAATGGTCTCAGTAGCCAAGGATAACGCTTCTGAGACTTTTTCTAGCTTAATACCGCCTCCTTGACCAAAAGATATTCCTCCACTTCCTCCACCGCCTACAACCTTAGCCATTTTAGAGACAATTTGTCCGGCGTTAACTCCACTTTTCACGGCTTCGTCACCAGCCATCACTACTATTTTTAAAGTCTCATCGGAGGTACATAAAGCAACTACTGTGTTAGGTTCCTTCTTTGTTATAAAACTTGCAGTTTTTATGAGGAAATCTACATCAGAATCTTCAATCTCATTAGTGATAATAATTACGTTCTTAATTTTTTGAGTTTTTTTCAGTAGAAGTGTTGCTTGAAATTTTGCTAATCTCTCCTTCAATTGAAGGATTTTTCGGTTAGCATTTTTTAATTTAACTATGATATCTTCAGTAGCTTCGATGATCTTTTCTTTTGGTACATTAAGTATCTTCGAACTTTTACTAAGATGTGTGTTCAAATCTTGAGTGAACTGTATTGCTGGGAAACCTGAGGCAAAGGTTATCCGTTCAACACCATCTTGTATTCTTTCGGTGTGAAGTATTTTTATTAACCCTAATTCTCCTGTAGATTTAAGATGAGTACCTCCGCAAGCTTCAACATCCCAATTACCAATCCTTACGATACGAATCTGACGATCTGGGATAATTCCGCCTTGATACAAACGGTATCCGTAGGTTTTTTCTGCGACTTCTCTAGGCATCAAAGACACTTCAACAGGGATATTCTGCATTACGATAGAGTTTGCTAATCTCTCAATCTTCATTTCTTGTTCTTTTGTAATTCTTGCCCAATGTGAAACGTCTAATCTTGAAATAGAAATTTCATTTCTAGATCCAGCTTGCCAAGCATGTTCACCGAGAACTTTCCGCACCGCACCAAGCAAGATATGGGTAGATGTGTGATGTCTCATAAGGTTTAACCGTTTATCCCAATTGATTTTACCTGTTATTTCCTTACTCTTAAAAGAGACTTTAGCATTTATCTCGTGAAGAATAATATTTCCAACTTTTTGAACATTTATTACATCAACCTGTTTTCCATCTATATTAATTGAACCTGAATCAGATTGTTATCCACCACTCTCTGGATAGAATGCTGTTTTATCTAAAACAATAAATCGCTTATCAATTACCTTGAGAACCACAGCTTTAAATTTCTTTAAATATGAATTCTCAAAGTATAGTTGTCTCGTTTTTTTTATTTCAGAAACCTTATCTTTCAATTTAGAAACATCATCAAAGTCTTCTTTTAGAAACGTAGGAGAAATATGGCTCTTCGCAATCATTGCATAAAAGTTATCTGGAATATGAAGAGTCATACCCTCCGTTTGAAGAACATCTTTAACTATTTCTGGAGGAATTCCATGTGAATCGTATAATTCCACTAATGTCTTAAGTGGAACTTCATGTTTTCCAGTTAATTTAAGTTTTCTAGCAATCCTCTTTGATAATCCAATGCCTCTTTTCAAAGTGAGTTGATATTTTTTCACTTCGACTGAAAGGGCGTCTAATATTTCTGTTTGCATGGATTTTATATAGGGAAAGCTTGGAACCCAACGGTCTATTTGCTCATTAATGATCTCAAAAAAGTAAGATTCGATTCCAATCAAACTTAAGAGTTTATAAACTCTTCTCATCAATAGTCTTATGAGATAACCTTCATTAGTGTTTGATGGAACAACACCTTCAGCTAACATAAAAATCAAAGCCTTTGTATGATCTGCAATAGCGTATGCACTTTCAATAGGAACCATAAACCGATCTAATTCATAATAGTTCATATCAAGTTTTTTAGCTACACGTTTCCTCAGAGACATCCTATCAGGAACAAATTCACTATTCATAATTGCTGATAATTTAGAACTCTCAAAAAGAAATTTTTTATCAATATTATTCAACCCAGATAAATTCAGTATCTTATCTAGAAGTGAACCATACAAAGCATGGAAACCACTTAGTGAACCCTGAGATAACC
Organism: Candidatus Bathyarchaeota archaeon; assembly: GCA_030607815.1. GTDB lineage: Archaea > Thermoproteota > Bathyarchaeia > RBG-16-48-13 > JAUWWH01. Next base: position 10,798 of record JAUWJG010000014.1, on the reverse strand, counting down.
AACAGAAACGCTCTATTCCATACCCCGTGTCAACAATTTTTATAGGCATATCAATCAATTCATTGCCTACAACCTTATATTGCATGAAGACCAGAGTTGAAACCTCAAGCCCACATACACAGCCTTCTACATCAGGCCCAGCGTTTCCCCCTCCAGACCATATTCCTTCTTTATAAGTGACAAGACTGGAGTCAATACCAAGAACATCTGTAAGAAAATTATGGTGTAAAGTAAGTGTCTGATTTTTCCAATACACCTGTTTTTTTGGGTAATTAAAAGCGTGAGCTCCACCCATTTCAAATATTGTAAGATGACGACCAGCTGTTAAACCTACATTATCAATATCATTAAATCGTAAACAAGGTTGAGTTATTACAAGAGGATTAGCCGGAGGAGGAATAAGCCCTTCAGTTACGAAGGGTTGGAAGTTAGCTATACTCGCAATAGTGATAAAAAGATCGTCTCTCCATCGAGCAATTACAGGGTAAGGATTAATTCTAGTGTGACTATTTTTTTCAAAGAAAGACAAGAAAGCTTCTCTTAGCTCTTCAAAAGTAAAGCTTCTCTTTGTTGGTGGATTCCCAATAAAGGTATACTCTTGACATGGAGCGTCTCCACAATTATCTAAATCAGAATTCTGAGTCCAGAAATAACTATCACAATGTTTACATTTCTTTCTAACGAAATCATTCTCAAGAAAAAACGGAATTTTATAAGCACTTTCAGGAAACATCTGCAAAATCCTTCTTTTCACATTATTACAATATCAATATATGAAAATTGACCCACCCTTTCTTTTTGCTACATATACTTTAGTAAAACACCTATACAATAAAAATATAATACCAAAATAATACTATAGTCTATCTGTCACAATAGAAAACAATACCAAGTAGTAAACATAATAAAAAGAGCGTACCTAAATTTGAGCTGTCTTATAAAGACAAACTTCAAAAATGGGTTACAACAAAAAAGATCTGTACTCGCAGCATTCAATTATTCTATCCAAATAATGCTCCGAGACCAGCTACAGCTTCCTCTTCCACTTTCTCCTCTTTCTTCTCCTCTTTCTTCCCTTCTTCGACAGGAGTTTCTATGTTTGAAACTACTTGAGTAGCACTAAATCCTGGTGATGTTTTAATCGCCTCGTCAATGTCAACTTCTGAAAGTGAAGCGACAAGTGCTTTAACTCTTGCTTCATCAATATCAACCTTGGAAGCTTTTAAAACCCGTTTAATATTTTCTACATCAACGTTTTTACCCGAAGAGTGGAGTAGTAGAGCTGCATAGATATACTTCAATCCTTATTCACCTCTAATTATTCTAAACTTTCTTTTCAATTACTAATGCTACAGTACTTGTAAATCTCTTCCTTTTCAACTTTTCCTCTATTTTAACTTTTTATTGCCCACGAAATTCTATGGGAACAGCTTCTTTATTCATCTTAGATAGTTTTATAGCAATTGTTACCATATCAGCATATGCTTTTGCGATCAGTTGAGAAGCTACTTCAGGAACAAAATAGACCGAGCTAATAGCAAGATTTCTAGCATTTGAAGCTGCTTTCCAAAGGATAACATTCAAGGTTTCTTTCGTAGGATACACGACGCTAATGGATAGATTAAAAGCTTTATTGAAAGCATCTTCAAATTGTCTTCTGACAGCATTAAGATCAATAAATAGTTGACTGGATGTTATGACTAAACCGTCGTCATAAGCGGCAACTAATTTAAGCCCAACTTCAAGGGATTTAATTCCAAGTTTAGGAAGAATACTAGCAACTTTAGATGTTACAGTTTCACCCTTCTTAGTAATAACAGTATCTCTAAGTGCCCAAACACTTCCACTATCGATCTTTGTCCGTACACCCACATCATGTAACTCAGAAATGGCTGGACCTGGAGGAAGAGCGGTATTACCTGCAGGTACAATGATGTCATTAGGAGCAATGTCTCCAGTTTTAGCAACCATCTTAATTTTATTTTTTTCAAGGAGAAGGAGGAGCTTAAAAGGATCCATATTTGTAAGCAGTAATATATTTGAGCCTTTTAGGGTGTCAATTAGTTTTTCAATTCCAATCTTCTTGGATTTCCGTAAAGCCATTTTTAAAAGGATATTTTTAGTGACTTTCAGTTGTATTAAAGATCTAAATTTTTTAGCTAATTCCTGTAATTGTATAGCTCTAACTTTATATAAATCGGCAATTCCCAACACGGAATAAGTATTAATCAACTGCGTAAGTTCCTCAACATCTTTAGCTTTTTTCGTTAAACTCTCTCTTTCCAATGTTAAAACCAAGATATATTACCTCATAACTCTATTTTTGATGTTGGACCCATTGAAGTCTTGACATAAACACGTCTAATGTTTTTGAAACCCTTTGGCAGTCTTTGCTCAAATCTTGTAAAAACAGCTTGAATATTATCAACGAGTAGAGTGTCAGCCATATCCTCTGTTCCTACCCTACATTGTGTTACCAATTGATCTCTAACTCTTAACCTGACCAATCTTTGATGACGATTAATAATTGTTTCGATAGGTGCAGTTGGCGGTATTGGAGTCGGCATCTTCCCTCTTGGACCTAAGATAGTTCCAAGAGATTTCCCAACAAGAGCCATTAGAGTAGTTTCAGCAAGGAAAAAGTCGGTTTCATTAACTAACCTTTTAGAATTTTTTTTATCATTTGCAAGAGTGATAAGAGCGTCCCGTTCTAGAACTCTACAAACACCCGTATCTCTTGCTCTTAAAGCTAAATCCCCAGTAGCGAAAACAGTTATCCGAACATCTTCTACAGGAGAATGTGGAAGCTCAACTAATTCATTTATCCGATTTTCAGGTTTTTTCAGGTTTATATCTTTAAGGTTTAAGATTAACTCTACTGATTGTTTAAAATTTCTCTTCTTAGATTTCTGTTTTATCTCAGAAATTGCTTTGAAGATAGCTTTGTTTTTAATAGGCATTTTTTATTCCTTCAAAAATATCATTTTTTTTAAATGTAGTCTGAAAATCATTGTCATTCTTTCAAGACATCATCAAAGAGACCTTCATCAATTTCTCTTTGAATGTCTCTGGGTTCTTTATCATTAACCGTTATACCTACACTAACACAACTCCCGAGAATCTCTTTAACAGCGGCTTTGAGATTCTTAGAGAAAAGCTGTTCCCGCTTTAACTTAGTAATATGTATTAATTGATCCACAGTCAAGTTACCAACTTTCTCAGTATTTGGAGTTCCAGATCCCTTAGAAATACTTAATTCTTTTACAAGTAATGCAGAAGTTGTTGGAGTTCCAATAGTCACATTGAAAGTCTTATTTTCCACATCAACCTCAACTTTTACGGGAACCTTCATTCCAACATAAGCGTCAGTCAATTCATTAATTTTTTTTACAACAGCTAATACATTGAGACCGAGAGGTCCCAGAGCTGGACCTAAAGGTGGACCAGCCGTTGCCTGTCCACCATTAACCAATATTTCCACAATTTTATTCGCACCCATTATTTATTCCCCATGTTTAAGTTCAACGATCTTAATTCTCAATTTTTTTCAACGACTTTTAAGTAATCTGCATGAACAGTAATAGGAAGAGTAAATGTTGCCTCTAATAGTTCAAGAGTTGCTTCAGATCTTACCTTATTTACTTTTGTTATTTTAGCTTTCATTCCTTTAAACGGTCCACCTGTAATCTCAACCACATATCCCACTTCAATTTCATCAATTATGGGTTTCACAATTAAATATTTCTCTATTTCTGAATACTGAACTTTACCTGAAACTTTAGATTTCACATTTTTGACACCGGAAATAGCTTGATCAACGATGTGAGATCCCGCAGTCTCAATAAAGATATATCCCCGAAGGGTTTCAGGGACAAGAATAGATAATACAGGTAGCTTATCTATTTTAACCTTTACATAAACAAGTTCAGCTGCGTTCTTTTCTTGACCTGCAACTGTTTTTACGACAAAGATTGAAGGCTCTAAACGATTATCATGTTCCATTTAACATTATTCCCCTCTAGATAGTTGGAGTAGTTGACTGTAGCATAGTTGCAAGAAACTTGATTATGAAACCGATAGCACCTATGATAGTCATTCCGATAAGACTTACTTTAATAGATGCCCAAAGCTCTTGATTTGAAGGTTTCTTAATAATTTTCGTTAATCTCTTAAATGAGATAAAGAAATCTCTAATACCCATACATTCCAACTCAAGTATTTTTTTAACTCAGATGACAGTCGAACTACATTTTTTAACTTTATGGTTTTATTTCATGATTAGGAAAAACATCACGATTTGAAATATCACCACAATATTTTACCTAACTCAACCTAAAAAATACTTCTTTAGATATAAACTCTTTCTTTATAAGAAATATTGAATTTAAATTACCAACGATTCCTTTTGATGATTAAAAGATTGAAAAAGTAACCACAAGATTACTAAATACTGTAACCACCATACACATCAACATGAACCTAAACAAGTCTTGTTAAACTAGAAAGTGTAGACCCAAATCCTCGGACGCGAACCCAATAATAGCGCAAATTATTCAACACTTAAGCACTTTCATAATTATTTCAACCATTTGAATTTTAGTAAAATCCTTGCATACAGTAACCTTACAGCAAAGATCTTCATTTATTAGCCCCAACACTGAACAATACATCTAAAAATTATCATTAGAAAATCAAATTTAATCATACAGAAACCAAACCGTCTATAATCCCAGCCATAATAAATTGAAATAACTTAAATCAATCAATGTATAAAGAGTTGGTACAGCGGTAAACAACAGTTACTCCATGATAAACCAAACATGCTCGGGCATGATTCAGCACATCACATTTTAAAAAATCAATGTCTTCAAGAATATTTGTCTATCTCACTACGAACGCTCTTCCCACAGGTTTCTAATTCTCAAATAGCAACATTACCCAGATCACCACTACATCAAATGACAACATATAGTTCATCGTTAGTCACGGTTTACTTATTAGCGACAGATATAGCCATATCCTTTAGGATCTAGAAATTCTTACAATTATCGTTTAATAATTTGTTCAGCCCAACACTTACCTCTTTTTTTAACTACAAAATTAAAATTTTCACAACCAAATGTTGGATTCCAAATTAAAGCAGAATTTCTGATTTTTCATAAATATTCTAACAATTGAACTGAAACTCCCATAAAGTTTCCACCCGATCCAGTTGGTTTAGTGTAAGATTAGATGTGACATTGCATTAATATGCTCTGCGATTATAGACATATTCTAATAAGAATAAAAATAATAATTTGTAGAGTATGAAGGTTAAATATATGAAGGGAAAAGATTTTTTAACATTATTGGATATTGATCAGAATAAATTGATGGAATTACTCAAACTTTCATTAATGTTGAAGGAGAATTTATATAGTGATTGTTTGAAGAAAAAGACTTTAGCTATGCTTTTTGCTAAGACATCAACGAGAACCCGTGTTTCTTTTGAAACAGCAATGACACATTTAGGCGGTCATGCTCTTGATCTAAAATGGGAAGAAACAAATTTCGTTAAAGGGAACATAAAAGATGAAGCGAGAGTTCTAGGATTGTACTGTGATATTGTAATGGTACGGGTTTTTAATCATAATCAGACATTAAAGATTGCGGAGGGTTGTGAAAAACCTGTAATAAATGGAATGGATGATCTATATCATCCCTGCCAAGCGTTAGCAGATTTACTTACCATTTTAGAAGTGAAGAAAAGCTTTAAAGGAATAAAGTTGGGTTGGATCGGTGATGCAACTAATGTGTTTAACTCTTTAATGCTGGGTGCTAAAATGGTCGGGATGGAGACGGTAGCAGCTATTCCAGAAGGCTATGAACCGAGAATAAAGACCAATGCTACAATTGTGAGAGACCCAAAAAAAGCTGCAAGAGAAGCTGATGTCTTAGTCACAGATACATGGGTTTCCTTGGGATTTGAAAAGGAAAAAGAGGAACGAATCAAGGTCTTTAAACCCTACCAACTGAATTCAAAACTTTTATCTATAGCTAAGAAGGATTGCATAGTCCTCCATTGTTTACCTGCACAGAGAGGTTACGAAATAACATCTGATGTTTTAGATTCTCCACAAAGCGTAATTTTTCAGGAAGCTGAAAATAGGTTACATACAGAAAAAGCTCTTTTATTGGATTTGATTTAAATCTATGAACAGTTCATCAGAGACACAACAGTCAGAGATTTCTATTAAATAGATTGTTTTTGTTAAGATTTAATAAAAGAAAAGTGAATATTATAGAGGAAGCGCATAAAACCAAAGATACGAATGATACACACATCTTGAATAAATTTCAGAAAGGAAAATGATATAAGATTATTTGTAACGGAAAATTTAAAGATCAAACTAAGTAAAGATCAAAGTTTTTGAGATCATTAAAGATCAAAATAAGAGTTAAATTCTCAAAGGATTTGATCCTATAGTTTAAGATTGAGGGGGATCAAAGATTTTTTTAATCAAGAAACTGGGTTTGAATGGTATAAGATCATTATAAGTCTGTCCAGTTCCAAGGAAAAGAATCGGTCTCTTTGTAGTATAAGCTATTGAAATAGCAGAACCACCTTTAGCATCAGCATCTATCTTGGTAAGAATTGAAGCATCTATAGGTACAAACTTAATGAACTCCTTAGTTTGTTCTACTGCATCATTTCCAGTTAATGCATCTCCAACAAAAAGTGTTAGATCAGGTTTATTTACTTGAACGATTTTCCTCAGCTCTTCCATTAAATTCCGATTTGTCTGCATTCTTCCTGCGGTATCGATAAGGACTACGTCGATTCGATTGGCTTTTGCGTGACTTATTGCATCAAAGGCCACTGCAGCAGCATCAGCGCCATACGAATGTTTAATTATACGTATCCCCAAATGTTTTGCATGACCTTCCAATTGTTCTATAGAACCAGCTCGAAATGTATCACAAGCGGCCAATACCACAGAATAAGCATTATTGAGAAGAAGGTGAGCAACTTTTCCAATAGTTGTTGTCTTACCGGTACCATTGACGCCGAGAAAAACTATGACGAGAGGTTCTTTGGTCTCATTTTTTTTCTTGACAAGGTTTAATAGATCGATTTTAGTCTCTGAAGTTAAAATATTGTTAATGACTGAACGAAGAATCTTTTCAATAATCTTTCGTTTATCTTCGAACCGTTGAACTTTTATTTCTTGAAGTTGATTTTTAACTTCATTGCAGATCATATCTGTTACAGATAAAGCTACATCATTTTCTAAGAGGGCTAATTTAAAGTCCCAGAGAATAGAATCAATTGATTTTCCTTTCAACTCGGTCTTTGATAGTTTATTGAGAATGTTACCTAAACTCTTCTTGAGACCTTCAAACAATCCTCTTTCCTTCTTGCAATTGCTCAGATAATGTTTGGAAATTTGTTCTAGTATTTGTTATCTTAGTTCCCAGCTCTTCTAATTGTTTTTGAAGAGAATCCCGAACTTGTTCTAATCTTAGAAGGCGAGCTTGAAAATCTTCCTGGGCTTCACCAAAATTTTTTTCAACGGCGATATTAGCACCTATACCAACTATGAGCTTTTCAGAATCTTCAAGTTTACTTTTAATATATGAACCACCACCGATAGGTACCAATAATGAAGAACCATTCTTTTCTTTCTTTATTCCTTCAAGAGTATTGTAGGCTATTTGCAACTCATTTATGGCTGAATAAGTCAGACCGATTCTTTGTTGAACAGCATCTGCAGTTTCCTGTAAAATTTGAAGTTCCATAATTAATCGTCTTAAAACATCTTCATTCACGGACATAACTTTACGCCTTACTTAATGCTTTGATTATATTATCTTTAGTATCCTCGTACAATATTTCCTTAACCGAGTCGATTTTTAACTGAAACCTTTTTACATGATGTTGACTACCCACCAGCATGTACACTTTTTCTATAGCATCTGCGGGTTTTAATGCACGCACATCTTTTGAAAAATTTGTCTTATAATTCGGCTTTTGAATTCTACCCTTTACCCTGAATATTTTTACTGTACTCATCATCGTTCCCTCAAGAGTGTTTAGAAGTTTTTAATAAGATAAGAAACGTTTAACTTGGACATATTTTAATGTTTATTATTCATTTGGAAGGATATTAATAAAATATTAAACGAAGTTTATACACTGAATAAATTCGAGATTGTCATAATTTCTGGGCCAGTTGTAAGGCTACTAATAATAGCTCCATGATCGTTTACTAACAGTCCAGATGATATAAATGGATTTCCACCATTAATTGTTCCAAGTTTTACTCGAACTTTAAGAACATCCGTTAATACTTTTTTTTCATCATCTCGAAGCAAAGGGTGTGCTAAAACGCTGGTATTAGTTGCTACGGCCAAAGAACCAACATAGGGTAATCCAGCTATGTGGCCATGCACAAGTTCTATATCTAAGATATCTTCGATTTTATGAATAATCTTCTTTTCCTGCATTAAATTTTTTCCAACTATACCGCCATTATCGTTTGCAAGAATAAAGTTTCCAAAAGCGTTTATTTTACTCTTTATTCTGCTAACATTAATATCTAATAAAGCCCTCATAGCTCGTATTTCATCATCAAGAGCAAAATTAGGTAATACAACCCCATTGGAGTTAGCTGTTGCTAAAACACCTATAAGGCGGGTTCCTCCAACGGTAGTAGAAATAAGCTGTCCCTTTAGAAATTCACTTATACGTTTAATCTTTCCTTTTAAGTTTTTTATCGGAATTAGTGTGTATGAATTAGTTGTGAGGGCATAGATTCCAATATTTGGATTGCCAAGAAGATTAAAACGTAGAATCGCCAAGGAGAAGATCATTCTCCTTTGACAAGATAAACTATTACTACATTATCCGTATCTCTAACTGCTTTAATTCTAATCTTCCTAGGTGAACCGCGGATTCCTCTACGCCAAAGAAACTCATTTACTTCGGTAGAAATTAAGAGTCCCTCAGGTTTCATATGTTTTTTAATGAAATCTTTTAGAACGCGCATAGCACGAGGAGTTCTCTTCTTTATCGATACAGACCAAGCTTTAGTCAAGGGAATTGTATAGATTCGCTCTTCAACGATTTCTTCATTTTCTTTAGACATAATTAAACCCCTCATGCACGAAGTTTACTTCTACGCCAGTTCCTTCTTTTTGGACTTGACCTAACTTTCCTACCTGATTTCACAAAAATCCAAATTGGAACAGGTCGACTCCGACTGTTGGCTTTAACCAATCTTCTCTTCTTTGCTGCTGGTTTATTCTTACTCAATTTACATTCTCCTAAATTTAGTTTCTCGTTTTCCAGATTGAAGTTGTATCAACATCTGTTTAAGTTGTTCATCATTAATGGGAAGTCTTACTCTTCCAGTTTGTGCAATCTGGATTAGTTGAAGTTCAAGTTGAGCTATAAAATCTGGTTTTACTAATTTAATTCGATTAAGTCGTTGTCTAGCTTCTGATGTCAAAATTGCTCTAAGTAAAGATTGTTGCTGTACCTGTGAAGCTTGACGTTGCTCCGTTTTCTGCTGTTCTTCAACAAGTTGTTGACGGATTTCAATTAAACGTTTCTGGCGAATTGCTTCAAGTTCACGGTTAGAACTCATAATAGCACCCGATTATCTATATTTTTTTAGTTCTGGCATGTTCTTTTCAAGTTTATTCTGGACTTCTGTGGCTAAACCATCAAGAAGAGAAATTCCTTTATTAGTTAATATTCGTCCCTTTTTCTCAACTTTCTTTACTAAACCCGCTTTTTCAAGTTGCTGCAGCGATAATCTAATAATGAGTGCCCCACCACGTTTCTTATGCTTTCCCACATTTCCCTTTTTACTCAATCCACCATACACTTTTCTCAATCTCGCAACGCCAATAGGCCCAGTTATGTAGATCTTTCGTAGTAAAGATGCAGATCGAACATACCACCAGTCGGGGTTTCGTGGTGGGTTCTCTTTGTAAGAACCAGTTTTCACGAAGGTAACCCAAGATGGAGGAGTAACTTCGGAGACATTACCTTTTAAGTATTCAACAGTTCGTTCAATAATTTTTTCTGGAGGAATATTATAAATGGTTGGCAAACCCTTTCACACCTTCATTGAAGTACGTCAGTAATTAATAAGAGAGATATAAATGCTTTTTATATTTCTTCTCTAGAAAAATCATGACTTATAGATGTTTCCGTTTTTTATTAATTGATTGTAAAACATATTTAAACAGCTCTCTATTATTCTAGATTTTTCTCTTTCTGAAAAGGATAATATTATGACCTTTAATCTCTATTAGAGTAGAATTGGTCTGTTTTATTAATTTTTTAGAAATTTCAAAAGTATTATGAATTTTTAGGAAACTTTTCAGAATTTTTATCTTAACAATTTCGTTCTTCTCAAATTGTTTTAATAATTGGCCAATGAATTCTTCAGTGATTCCATTTTTGCCAATCCATATAGTAGGTTTCTTAATAGAAAATTCTTTCCTAATTTTTAATTTCGGTTTCTTTGTAATCATCGTTTTATATTCTCTCCTTAAGGGTATTTGCATGATCCTTTGTTGAGTGAAAATGTCACTCGTTCATCTCCCGCAACACCCCTCTTTTTCTTGCAATAGTGTCCATATGGAAGTATATATTTATTCACCAAATTTTTTTTAGATATTTCTTCAGAACATCTAAAGATGCATACTCCGGCAACAATTCAAACATATATAACTAGACATATCAAAAGATGTATATATTCCATTACATTAGGTCTCAGTACGCTGAGTTTCTTTCTAAATTTTT
>JAUWJG010000061.1 GCA_030607815.1 Candidatus Bathyarchaeota archaeon | reverse complement strand
TATTGTAACTAATGAAGGAATTATCGTAGCAATTACTAACAAAAAACCTAAGACTAACCGGGTAATCGATGCCGAAGGTAAAATGATTTTACCTGGTATAATTGACATTCACTGCCATCTTAGAGACACAGGATTTGAACATAAAGAGGATTTTGAAACAGGGACTCGTTCAGCTGACGATGGAGGAGTAACTTTTGTTTTTCCACAACCTAATTTAGATCCAGTACCTAACACTGTTGAGAATTTTAAAAAAGAAGTAGAAATTGGTGCTAGGAAATCCCTCGTGGATTTTAATCCCATTGCATCACCTCTCCTATATGAGGATGGTTGGGTTCCCAAGCTTGCAAAAGAAGGAACTGCTTGGTTTAAAATTTTTCAGAAAGTAGCTGCTTATCCATATTCAAGTCCAGCCTCAACCACAAATACTGCTCATATCTATGAAGCATTCAAGGAGATTGCGAAGACTGGACTTCGTTGTTCAATCCACCCGTTTGATAAGAATTTCTTTGAGGAAGCCCCAAAAATTATTAAAAAGAAAGGCATACCCCTCACTTTATCAAATTATGTAAAATATATTTCTACTGAAAAGGAAATGACTTCTGCAGCTTACCAACTATATTATCTGGCAAAGAAAGCTGGAATGAAATGGTATGCATTACATTGTATCTTTCCTGATTACTTAGACTTAGTAAGAAAAATCAAAGCGTCAGGAGAATTGGATGTAATAGCTACCGCTGAAACTTTATGGTCAATGAGCGATAAAGTTTATGATGTAAAACGAGGGGAATATATCCATGTTGGCTGGCCACCTTTCAACTTGAACGAGGTTTGGAGAGGGGTTAACGATGGAACTATCGATTGTTTAGGTACAGACCACGCTCCCCATAATAGAGAAGAGATGATGACTGATGATCCTCTTAATTCACATCTTGGGTTTCCATTTCTCGAGTGGTGGGGTCATATGATGCTAAATGAAGTCAATAAAGGATCATTTACACTTGAAAAATTTGTCGAGATAACTTCCGAGAATGCATCAAAGATTTTTGGGTTCTACCCGAAAAAGGGGACTCTTCAAGTTGGATCAGATGCAGATATCATTATTGTCGATTTAGAAAGGGAATGGACAATCACTAGCGAGAAAGTATACACTAAGTGTCAACTTAATCCATTTCACAATTGGAAAATTAAAGGTAAAGTAACTCACACAATACTCAGAGGTCAAGTAATCATGGAAGAAGGAGAAGTAATGGGAAAGCCTGGATATGGAACATTCATTAAACCTATCTTATAAATTATAACTATCCTTTTTATGGAAACCTATCTACATCTTCATTTTTTAGCTACCTGAGTTTATGTGCTCTTTTTGGTTCTTCAACAAATTTAAGCAAGAGAAAGAGAGAAAATAATCCTACTATACTGCTGATTAGAAAAGGAATGCCTGCCCCTCTCACTTTTAGGTTTCCAATCCATGGAATTACAAATGTTTGGAACCTATACTTATCATATATCAAGGTGGATAATATCGGTCCTACAATTGCTCCAAGACTAAAGAAGGCTCTAATTCTTCCAAAGAGTTTTCCCCTCATCTTTTCGGGTATGAGATCAGCATTTAATGCTCGAGATGCTGGCATGGCTACATTATGTCCAAGGGATCGAAAAACCATTATACCAGCGGAGGATATGAGGCTCGGTGCAAAAGGAAATATTATTGTTGCAATGCGTGACGGTAGAGCCCCTAAGGCAATGATAGGTTTTCTTCCAATTCTATCAGAAATTTTTCCTGCAAAGAAATTACAGGTTAATCCGACGAATCCTGATAGAGATAAAATAATACCTATCTGTGGTGAAGTTGCATTAAATACATCCCCAAAATAAAGTACACTAATCGGGATAACGAAACCGACCGAGAATCCTGTCGTTAAAGAAGTGATGTTGAGAATCCTCAGTGATGACTTAACCTTCTCAGTTAATTCCATTTTAGGTTGATTATTAGTCATTACTTTTCGAGATTGCTCTCCTCTAGTCTCTTTTACTCCAAACCACACTAACAACAATGCTACAAAAGCTAGGAGAGAGTCTATGAAGAATGGTAATCTATAACTCCACTCAAGTCCAATATTTAGGATGTTCTCACCTAAAAATTGCATAGCACCTCCAAAAACCGGGCCTAAGTTAAACCCAATCATACTCATTGTTAAATAAAATCCTATAGCTTCACCTATTCTCTTTTTAGGAACTTGATCTATCAACGACGCTTCAGCTGGAGCAACTACTAAAGCGGTAGCTATACCATTTAACATTCTTATCATCAGTAAGAGTGACCAATCCCAGATAATTCCAGTTAATGAACCCAAAAAAATGTCTATTATTAAACCTATGATGATGAGTCTTTTTCGTCCAATTCTGTCTGATATCGCGCCAAACTTTTGGGATAGTAAAGCATTTGCAGTTGTAAAAGCTGCTGTGAAAAATCCAATGTATGCGATTGGTCCCCCTAAAAATTGAATATATTGTGGAAAATATGACATAGGCAAAGCGTAAGCTAAATTTTCAACTAGTGCTGATATGGAAAGAATTATGACACTAGTAGTGTAAAGTTTTGAAGCTTTCATATTTTCCCTTTTTCCCGTGCACTATATTCTTTGAACGATAAAGATGTATTTAATGTACTTTTAACTATTATAATATAGGCAAAGAGTAAATAACATTTTTTTAGAAATCTTTGTATGTAGATTATCTGAAAAATATTATTGTTTGAATTTGCGTTATATCCATAAAGACTTTGAGTATAACTTGTATATAGAACATTTATCTTAATGATCTCAATAAACTCAAGATGAATAAATTATATTTGAAGGTAGGACTGTTTTTTGACTTTAAGCACATATGATTTTATGACTTATGCACTAAAGATTGGTGAACAATTTAATGTTGATCTAATTGAAGTGCGCGGTGAAGATATTGAACATACTACACTTTTTTCTGAGAAGATGAATCTAAAGGACACTAAAGTTTTCAGAAGAGTTGGAATTGGGATTAGAGCCTATAAAAATGGTGCAACAGGATATTCTTTTACGACATGGCTTTCAAAGAAATCGATCAAAGTGATGATTCAGAATGCTGTTAAAGCCGCCAAGGTAGCAAGTTCTTTTGCTAAAGTTAAGTTAAAACCTGCAAAGTACGATCCAATTCAGTGTAAACACTCCCTTAACGTTAAGAAGCATCCAATAAACGTTGACTTTGAAGAAAAAAAGGAGATGCTCCACCGCGGAGAACAATCTGCTATGGGTAAAGGTTTGAATGTAATGACTACACAAGCGAGATATGGAGAAGCACATGGGCATAAATATTTTCTAAACTCCGAATCCGCAGATATTAGCCGTGAAGTATTGCTTGTAAGTATGGGTGTGACTGTGGTCTTAAAAAAAAGAGATCTACTAACTAATGCCCGCGATTGGCATGGTGGATCACTCGGCCTTGAAGCCTTTAGGAACGAGTACGCTCCTGAAAGACTTGGTCAGAATGCGGCAAAATGGGCTGCTGAGAAACTGTCCGGAAAGAAACCTCCAACGGGAAAATTTAGAACATTAATAGATAATAAATTAGGCGGCGTTATGGCTCACGAATCTTTTGGTCACCTTTCCGAGTACGATTTCATAATAACTGGCGGAAGCCCACTCAGTGGAAAATTGAACCAGAAGCTTGGAAGCGAATATGCAACTATTATTGATGAAGGGGTGATCAATAATTCCATGTATCCAGGATTTACTTTACCCTTTGATGATGAAGGTGTTAAAACTCGACGTGTGACGTTACTAAATCAAGGAGTCCTTGAAAATTACTTACATATGAGAGGCACTGCAGGTGCTGTAAACGTTGAACCTACAGGGAATGGACGAGCTATAGACTTTAGGTTTGAGCCAATATGTAGAATGCGAAACACATATTTTACCCCCGGAGACCTCACTGTGGAGGAAGGTTTAGAACTTCTAAAGGATGGTGTTTACATCTGTAATACATCTGGAGGTCAAGTGGCATTAGATGGAACTTTCCTGTTTAAAGCCATGTGTGGTTATTGGGTTGAAGGCGGAGAAGTAAAATATACTTTTAGAGACGTTGCTATTAGAGGCCACATTTTTGATTTCCTCAAAAATGTTATAGGTCGATGTAAAGATTTGAAAGTATACTCTAGTTATTTTGGAGGATGCGGGAAGGGAGGTCAATCTCCTCTCCCCGTTGGAATCGGTGGACCGCACTTGCTTCTGAAAGAAGCCACTTTTGGTGGTGAACAAGATTAAGAGGTGAATAGAATGGTAATGATCGAACTCGATAATTTAATTTCTCTTGCTGAAAGAGTCGTGAAAAAAGCAGAAGTTTACGGTGAGGAAGAAGCAGAAGCCTACCTTTCTTGGACGCGAAGTATAAATAGCTCCATTCAAGGTGGTTTGATCAAACTGAGTGAAGGCGAAACCGCAGGTTTAGGTATACGCGTAGTTATAGGAAAATGCGTTGGATTCGCTGCTGTAAGTAGTATCGATGAAAAAAAAGTTTTCAAAGCTACCAAAGACGCCATTAAAATCGCACGGATTAGACCAGCGGATTCAAACTTTCTCCATCTCCCTGACCCAGTGAAGAGACCTAGTAAGAGCGGTTATTTTGATGATGAACTGTTAACTCTAACTGGGAGTGACTTGATGAACAAAACTTCACTTATAGTAAAAGAGGCAGAGAATATAAGTCAACAAATAACCTTTGTCTCTGGTGGGATTGGTGTTAGTGTTAACCAATTTGCCGTTGTTAATAGTAGAGGAATAAATATTGGTGACTCTGGAACAGGTATTGGCGGTGGAATATACTGTAAAGCTGTTAAGGGCAGTGAAGAACGGACTGGCTATGAATCAATATCAAGCAGAAAACTCTTTGATTTTTCAGGCATAGGTGAAATAGCAGCAAAAAGAGCTATTAATTCATTGGGAGCTAAAAAATTGAAAACGACAAAGAAAATTCCCGTATTATTTGATAACTATACTTCATCACTTTTTCTCTCATTACTCTCGTATGGTCTCTCAGCAAGGGCTGTCCAAGAGAAAC
>JAUWJG010000023.1 GCA_030607815.1 Candidatus Bathyarchaeota archaeon | reverse complement strand
TTCAAAACGTTGCAGAATACTTAGGTTTACAGTATACATCTCTAATGACTTTTGGGATACGTTATCGTTTCGAATGGGGTCTGTACTGTCCGGCTTGTAAAAGAAGATATGCTTTAAACTTATCTATTAAAGTATGTAAAATTTGTGGAACCCGTCTTAAACGAAGAGTTATTAAAAAGACTCCAGTAAACCAAAAAAGGGTATAAAAATCAATAAGCAATAAGTGATAAACTATATCCAAAGGATTATTTATTAAACGAGTCTTAATTTGTGAAATAGAAATATTGTCGTTACTATTATTTAATGAGACTCTGTTCATCAACACGTTACTTTTCATCTTCTTTTAGTTTTGATATGAATCTTTTTTAAACTCATCCCTTGGAATTAATTCTATCGTTCTTTTAAAAAATTCTTGGATAGCTACATTTTAACCCCTCTGAGAAGAGTGCTTCTTATGGAATATTTATTAAAGTTCAGGAGATAGTACTCTTATGAGGTGTCTTAATGAGTAGTGTGTATAGATCAAGGCTTACAGGAAAAGTTAATGAAGAAACAGCTCGGTTTATCTCCTCCCTTGAGGAAGATAAAAGAATTTTCGAAGAAGACATAGATGGAACTGAAGCTCATAATATAATGTTATACGAACAGGATATTATCGATAAAGATGATTTAGGGAAGATTCTCTATGCTTTGGAAAAGCTCCGCTCAGAAATGAGAGAGAAGAAGATAGAATATAATCTAGAAGTTGAGGATATTCATGAATATATAGAAACTTATGTGATTGGAGAGATTGGCATTAAAACCGGAGGTAAGCTTCATTCAGGGAGGTCGAGAAATGATCAAGTTACAGTAGATATGCGGATGTATTTACGAGCTAAATTGATTAAAGTGTCAGAGTTAATACTCAATCTTCTAGATACTCTGTTGAAAATTGGGGAAGATCACACGGAAACCCTTATGGTACTATACACACATACACAGCAGGCTCAAATAGGTGTCTTTTCTCATTATCTTCTAGCTTATGCAGATTCAATTTTTCGAGACATACAAAGATTTCAAGACTGCTACGATAAAATAAATCTTAATCCGCTGGGTGCAGGTCCTATTGGCGGATCAAGTCTAAACCTAAACCGAATGAGAACGACAACACTCTTAGGTTTCAATGGAGTCATAGAAAACTCGATAGATGCTATTAGTTCTAAGGATTTTGAATTAGAAACGGCATGTATATTAGCCATTCATATGTCAACACTCAGTCGAATAGCTGAGGATTTCATAATTTGGTCCAGCACTGAATATGGTTTCTTAGAAATAGCTGATGAGTACTCTTCTGTCTCTAGTGTGATGCCCCAGAAAAAGAATCCGTGTACACTAGAATTAATCCGTGGAAAGACAGGGAAAGTCTATGGAGACTTAATAAGTTTACTTACAATAATTAAAGGACTCCCAACAGGATATAATCGAGATCTTCAAGAGATGAAAACATCACTATGGGATAGCCTTGATGTAGTTTCAGCCTCTCTACCGATTTTAACCGGTGTAATTTCTACAGTAAAAGTCAATAAGGATAGAATGAAAAAGGTTGCATCTGAGAGTCACGCCTTTGCAATGGACCTCGCAGAACGTCTCATTGAATCAAGTTCCCTATCCTTCAGGGAAGCCCATAAACTTGTTGGAAATCTCATTAAAGAGATTATAATAAAAGATATTAAACCTAAAAACATAACGGCTAAATTACTGAATGAACTCTCCATCAAAGTTCTTGAAAAGAACATCTCAGTAACCGATATGATGATTCAGAGCACTGTAGATGTAGAATCATGTCTCTTACAACGCAAAACTTTAGGAAGTCCTATACCTAAAGAAGTGAAGAGAATGATAAAAAATCGAAAAAAACTACTTGATTTACATAAAAACAACATAGCTTCCCGAGCTAGAAAGTTAGAGATAGCTAATGAAAATCTTAGAAACACTGTAAAAAAATATCTTTCTTTATAATATTATCCAAAAGGAGAGAAATAAAATAAGTAATTGGAGATTATTTTATTCGTATAACTATACAGTTACTACATAACGGATCTCCGGTTGATAGAAGGATTTATAACTTTTCAGCAAATATTTTAAATAATTTCTCTCGAGTTTTTTGTGATATTTCTTCTGTTGATACAAACATAAGTGCGCCCGTTGGACAGTATTGTATGCATTTAGGGTCTCCAACACAAAGATCACAGATTGCCACGGTCTTCTTTGTTGGATGTAAAATTATTGTACCGAATTCACATGACTCGATACACCAAGCACAACCATTACATTTATCTTTATTTACATGAATGATACCAGTTTCCATATTTTTTGATAATGCTGATTTTGGGCAAGATTTGACACATGTTGGATCTTCACACAAGCAACAAGCAATTGATATATTAAAAGTGGGTTCCATTCTTATACTTCGAATGCGGGATAATAAAGGATTGAATCCCTTTTCTTTAATTAACGAACACACAAGACCACAAATTCGACATCCTACACATTTATCTGGATCTGAAACAATGAATCTCCGGTGCATTAAACAGTAACCTCCTCAGAAACATCATCTATTCCAAGTTTGATAAGTTTCTTTTTCGTTGGAATCCCATTCTTAGTCCAACCACGAACAGCATAGTAGTCATCAAGTAAAAATTTGAGTTCATCCGCAGTAATAATACTTCCCTTTGCAACTCCATCAGGGACAGGTTCCTTCAAAATTCTGGGTGGAAGAGAATCATCCTTAACAGTCCATCCTTCACGAATATTGAATAACTTTTCCAGATTATATATCCGCTCTCCAGCAGTTCTAATCTCCCGTGAGGTAATAGTCATCCCAGTGACCAAGGTGTAAAGGTTAGCAAATTCTTTATATGGTTCATTCCAAATCTCTTCTGAAAATTTACATAACATCAAAGAATCAAATAATGTTAGTAGGTTCTCTCTTTGAGCCACATATTTTCCATGACCCTTCTCTACTTTGAATCTATTGATCTTTCCGCCAATTTCTGAACTATAAACCCGAGCTCTTAAGTGACAGGCCCCTCTCGTTGAAACAGCAAAAGCCAATCCTGTTGCTTTCAATCCTCTGACATCATAACCTGGAAATTCAAGTCCTTTACTGTGAATAGCGAAATGTTTAGAACCTTTACCAGTCTTTTCTGAAGCGCGTTTAACACCCTCCGCTAAAAGATTACCCAATCCTTCACGATATGCAATTTTTGGAATAAAATTGATTAAATTTTCGAAGTCTCCAAAGGATAAGTCTATACCACCTGTATCTCGTGAAGAGAAAAGGCCATTTTCAAAGCATTCCATCGCCCAAGCAATTGTAACTCCTGTACTTATTGTGTCTAAACCTAATTTATCACAAAGTTCATTGGCTTTGGCAATCGCAGGGAAATATTTAACCCCACAATTTGACCCAAGTGCATAAATAGTTTCATATTTAACTCCAACAACAGTATTCTTATAAATCCCTTCTCGGATGAAGTGAATGTGACCACAAGCAATAGCACATCCTAGGCAACCCATGGGTTTGTTCAAATAATGTTCCATCATATATTCAGCGGAAATATTCCTAATATCTTCACTTACGAGTTCTGTTTCTTCAAAAGTACTTCTCTGAAAATTATTTATAGGCACTATACCAGCTTTATAGAATTGGTTAAATTTACCAGAGGTTCCAACAGTTCTGTATGTTTGTATAGTTGGATTATTACGACATCTTTCAATTAAATCAGCACATAAATCTAACAATTCGTCAGGTTTATCCACTGTTATAGTGTTTGATCCGCGAACAGCTACTGCTTTTATCTGCTTCGATCCCAAGACTGCACCTATCCCAGTTCTTCCTGCAAATCGACCATCATTATAAATACATGCAAATCGAACGAGATTTTCACCAGCCGGTCCAATCGTAACAACGTGGACGTTATCATCCCCTATCTTTTCGCGGATGAGTCTTTCTGTCTCTATGCAGTTCTTCCCCCACAGCTCTCTTGCACTCCGAAATTCAATGATATTATCATCAATGAAAAGGTAGGTTTGTCTCTTTGCCCTCCCCTTGATAATAAGGCAATCATATCCAGCCATTTTTAGGGAATGTCCCCAGAAGCTTGAGGATACAGATTCGCCTTGAAAACCAGTTAAAGGTGATTTTGAATAGACTATATATTTTCCACTTGTCGGAATTGAAGTTCCAAGAAATGGTCCTACAGCAAAGACAACTACATTATCGGGGCTCAGAGGATCGATTCCCGGTTTGACGTGATCGTAAAGTAATTTTATGCCAAAACCATTTCCTCCTAAAAATTTTTTACAAAATGACTTAGGAAGCTCTTTGACATTTGTTTTTTCAGCAGTCAAATCCACAATCAAAATTTTATAAGTGTAACCTGACATTTTTAGTCCATTCCGACTAATCTAATTTCTAATAATAAGCCGTTCCATGCTTAATATTAAATATGTTATTAATATTTAACACGTACAACTTGATGTGTATACAAAAACTTTCAATATTATTAAAGAAAAAAGGTGGAAAAAGCTTTTTATATTTAAAATAGTTGATAGAAAAATCATCAAGGTATTTTTAGATCATGAAAAGATGAATAAACTATGATGACTGGGAAAATATTAAAAAAGGAAAGAAAAAAGGAATTATGTCTCGAAAGGAAGACTTTAGGTAGACGAGACCTTATCATCCTTAATCGTGATTTATGTAATGGATGTGGTACATGTGCTGAGGTTTGTCCCAAAAAATCGATAACTATTGGACCGACTTCAATAGAAAACGGTAGACTGCTTCGTTTTCCTTCTCTAAAGATAGATACGGATTCATGTATAATGTGTGGTATTTGCACAGTTTTCTGTCCTTTGAATGCTTTAGAAGCTTGGGTATACGAAAAAAGAAAAAATGTAAACAAACAAAAAAATGAAAAAATCGCTATGTGCATACAAAATGAATCGATTCCACGGTTAATCAAGAACATTAGTATCGATCAAGAGATCTGTAAAACAAATTGCGAACTAAATTGTATGGAGAGCTGTCCAAGGAATGCGATAGATGTGACAGTTCAAAAAGAAGACATTCAAGTGCTCTCTTCAACAAAATCCAACATTTTACATTGGAAAAAAATTGCGGATGTTAAATTAAATACAGCCCTCTGTATTTATTGTAAAGGTTGTGAATTTGCTTGTCCCCATGGAGCGATTAGTGTTAACAAAATTTTTGAGGGATCAGCAACGGTTGATACAAATAAATGTCCTCTAAACTGCCTAGTATGCATGGACATATGTCCCAGTAGAGCAATAAGTAGCACTAAAGATGGAAAAATTACACTAAATCAGAATATTTGCGTTTTCTGCAAAGCTTGCCAAAATGTATGTCCGATAAATGCTATTAATGTCACTATTCATCGAATATTGCATGAGCCTATAATATCTGCAACATGGATTACACTTCTTGAAAATTTTGTGTCTTATAAAGCAGCATCAAAAGAATTAGCTGCCAAATCATGGAAAAAGGTGCCAAACCTAATTGAAAGTAGGAGTCGAAAGAGTAATTAGAATATTAAACAAGAGCGAATTACATACTGATATGTCGTTAAGATTGGTGCTTTCAAATAAGCATGCAGGCTTTCGGAACATCTAGTTGATTAATCTTTTTGAAATATATAGAGTGTATACGTATAGTATGTTACATCAATAATTGCTATTTTTAATGGATTAGATTTGTTCTAGTAGATGAATTGTTTTTTTTGGTTTCTTAATAAATAATGAAAGATTAATCCTCCTTAAATCTTAACATATGATCAGAGTATTAGGGAAAGGTTTGGTGAAATGTGCTTTAATCCTTGTTTTTACTAGTCCTTCTTTGGTAATCTTTTACTTTCGAGATAGTTATGGATGGAAAAAGCACCCTTCTTTCCAGCAACTATTGCTTCGATAACTGTAGCTGGTCCTGATACAACATCTCCACCTGCGAAGATACCTTCTGAACTGGTTTCAAGAGTAATCTGGTTCACTTTTAGTGTATTTCTTGAGGTAATATCGATTCCATCATGCAAGAAGTAAAGATCTGGAAATTCACCAATAGCTAATATTACAGTGTCTAATTCCATTAGGAACTCGGATCCTTCAATGGGTATTGGTTGCTTTCTACCTTCCTCGTCAAGTTCACCTAATTTCATACGTATACATTCTACAGCCTTAAGACCTGTAAAATCGCCTACGATCTTTTTCGGGGCTACTAAGAAATGAAACATAATCCCTTCTTTTTCCGCTTGTTGAACTTCCCAAGGATTTGCAGGCATCTCTTCTCTTGATCGCCTATATAAAACGTTGACAGCGTCAGGTTTAAGACGGATAAGAGTTCGAGCAGCATCAATTGCTACATTACCTCCACCAATAATGGCGATTCTCTTACCTATATTCACCTTTTTTCCAGTATTCATCTTTCTCAAAAGGTCGATTGCATATGTGACTCCTTTCAACCATTCCCCTTCAATGTTAAGTTTTTGACTTCTTTGAGCTCCAGTAGCAATGAATATTGCATTGTAATCTGATTGGAGTTCATTGAGTGTTACATCTTTACCTAGAACAGTGCTCGTTTTAATCTCCACGCCTAATTTTATAATATATTCAATCTCCGTGGTAACCATGTCTCTAGGTAAACGATATTCAGGAATACCTTCTCTAAACATACCACCAGGTTTAGGTTGAGATTCAAAAATCGTTACTTGATATCCCATTTTTATTAATTCATAGGCTGCTGTCATTCCAGCGGGTCCTGAACCAATTATAGCTACTTTCTCAAAATGTCTTGACAATATTGGTTTTACTTTCTTCATCTTTTTTTTCAGTTCTTGGGTAACAAAATTGTTGAAAATGGTGAAAGATGATCGTTTATTAACTTTTTCAAAGCAGACTAATCCACAAATTCCTGCAAAAGGAATCTCTTTCCCAATAATCTTCAAAGCTTCCCTAAACTTAGATAAATATCCATGTTCAGCTGCGAGATTCCTGGCGACAAAAAATATTTTCGGTAAATCTACCTTTTGAGGGCATTGTTCAACACATCTATTACACCAAGCACATAACCAGGGCTCAACTTCTTTTATGACCTCGTTCACATTATGAAAGATATCTTGAAGAAGAATTCTTGGATTGTAATAGTCTGGAATCACTTTCACAATTGGGCAAGTAGAAGTACAAATGCCGCATTCGTTGCAGTGTTCCAATTTCTCAACATCTAATAGTTCTTCAAGAAGTTCAATAGAAGTCTTTTTCGCTTCCATCTTTATGATTGGCATTTCATAAATCTCCACAGAGACTAAACATTCATGCGATATAATCACAATGTGACCCAATATTTTTTTAAACTCATATATATATTTGTTATCTATTTTACTTTAGAAACAGTGAATATTACGATGTGAATAGTGTGACATATACAAGTATTGATAGCAAAGAGGAGATACAACAATCCACGGTACAAAGTAATAACCTTAGAATTGGCGTTTATGTGTGTCACTGTGGGTTAAACATAGCTGGTTCTGTTAAATGCAAAGAGGTGGCGGAGTTTGCAACTTCTCTACCCCATGTCGCGCTTTCGAAGGATTATAGATATGTCTGTTCTGATCCAGGTCTAGAAATGATCAAGACAGACATCATAGAACAAAAACTGAATCGAGTTGTGGTGGCTTCTTGTTCACCGCGCCTTCATGAACCAACATTTAGGAAAATCTGTGAAGAAGCTGGTTTGAATAAGTACCTTTTTGAGATGGCTAACATTAGAGAACATTGCAG
Source organism: Candidatus Bathyarchaeota archaeon (assembly GCA_030607815.1). Classification (GTDB taxonomy): domain Archaea; phylum Thermoproteota; class Bathyarchaeia; order RBG-16-48-13; genus JAUWWH01. The sequence continues at coordinate 2,253 of JAUWJG010000023.1, read as the reverse complement.
TTGGGTTCATTTACATGAAAAAGAAGAAGCAACAGAAAAAGCTAAAGACCTAGTGAAAATGAGTGTAGCAAAAGCAGCATTACTCGAGCCCCAAGAAGAAATCGAAGTCCCAGTTTTTAAGAAAGCTTTAGTGCTTGGAGGTGGTATTGCAGGTATCCAAGCAGCACTAGATTTAGCCGATACCGGTTATCAAGTATACCTTGTCGAGAAGGAACCAAGCATTGGAGGAACGATGGCTCAAATTGACAAGACCTTCCCAACAATGGACTGTTCAATATGTATCCTAGCTCCTAAAATGTCCGAAATTAGGAGACATCCAAACATTGACTTACTAGTAAACAGTGAGGTTACTGAAGTCAAAGGATACATTGGAAATTTCAAAGTTAAAGTCTTAAAGAAACCCAGATATGTAACTAAAGAATGTACAAGCTGTGATGATTGTACAAAAGTTTGTCCAGTGATGGTTCCAGATGAGTTCGATGTAGGACTCTCAATGAGACATGCAATTTATAAACCGTTTCCTCAAGCTGTGCCCTCTATTTTTATGATAGATCGAGATCTTTGCCTCACGTCTGAAATACTTGCCTGTTCTAAATGTTATGAAGCATGTGATAAACGTGCAATAGATTTTGAGATGAAACCTGAAACTGTGGAATTGGATATTGGCACAATTATTACTGCGACCGGTGCAAGTGTATGTGATCCTACATCGATTAAAAGATACAAATATGGTAAGTTTCAAGATGTAATTACTTCATTAGAGTTTGAACGTTTGATAAACGCAGGGGGCCCAACTGGAGGGAGTCTGATCCGTCCAAGTAATTTAAAAAGTCCATCCACTGTCGCTTTTATTCAATGTGTAGGTTCTCGTTCTGAGGAGAAGGGGCACTCATATTGTAGCAATGTATGTTGCATGAACACAATAAAGGATACTCTACTCATTAAAGAACATTGGCCTGATACTCAAATCTATGTGTTCTATATAGATATAAGAGCCTTCGGAAAAGGTTTCGAGGATTTATATCTAAGAGCAAAAAAAGAAGGAGTGAAATTTATTCGTGGGTTACCTTCAGAAATTATTGAGAATCCAGACACAAAAAGTCTACGCTTAATCGGAGAAAATACACTGCGTCAAGAATTGTACGAAGTAGATGTTGGAATGGTGGTTCTATCCATCGGCATTGAACCCAGAAAAGACAGCGACAAAGTCCAGCGTCTTCTCACCCTATCTAGAACTGCAGATGGATTTTTTATGGAATCCCATCCTAAATTGAAACCTGTAGACGCACCAACTAGAGGTGTTTTCCTTGCTGGTTGCTGTGAATCTCCAAAAGACATAAAGGATAGTGTGACTCAAGCAAGCGCTGCAGCGGCTCGTGCGGGTATTCTGATGGCTAAGGGAAAGGTTACAGTTGAAGCCATTACCTCAAGTGTAAATCCCGAAAAATGTAACATCTGTGGATTATGTGTAAAGGTCTGTCCCTACAACGCAATCGTCATTAATAAGGATATGAACACTGCAGAAACTATCGAGGCAGCATGTGCCGGGTGTGGTACTTGTGGTGCTGAATGTCCACTGGATGCAATTACAATGCGTCATTTCACAGATTCACAAATTTATGCACAAATCAACGCTGTAACAGAGCGAGATGCGGACAAGAAAATCATTGCCTTTTGTTGTAACTGGTGTTCATATGCAGGTGCAGATTTTGCGGGAGTAAGTAGAATGCAATATCCTACCAATGTACGTATTATTCGGACAATGTGCTCAGGTAGAGTATCCCGTAAATTCATAGAACAGGCTTTTATGAATGGGGCTGCAGCGGTGCTAGTGGCAGGGTGTCATTTAAACGATTGCCATTATATCAATGCAAATTATCAGACAAAAAAGAGGGTTGAAAGATATTGGAGGAAGATGGAAAGGTTAGGATTAGACAAGAATCGTCTACAACTTGCTTGGATAAGTGCGGCTGAAGGTGAAAAGTTTGCGTCTAAAATCAAGGAAATGAAACAGATATTGGATCGAATTGATAAAGATGAAATTGGGAATACAATAGCAAAATTAACCCCAAAAACATGAAACAAAGGAGTTTAGAATTAAGATCGAACAAAATAATAGAATGACTGTACATCTCTTACTAGTTTACTTTGTACAATTTCATTTCTTCTACTAAAAGTATATATGTAATTCGATATTCTTCGGAATATAATTGAGGTAATCAATATGAATCAAGTTATGGAACTGAATGAATG
>JAUWJG010000015.1 GCA_030607815.1 Candidatus Bathyarchaeota archaeon | reverse complement strand
TTCCATATTTTCTTCCAGAAACTTGAGCAAATTCATCATTTACATCGCAGATAATCTGCTTTGCATTCTTTATAGCCTCTTCTTGCTGTCTTTTATGTTCGAAATAGTAATCAAATAAAGCCAATGGACCCATCGTTATTGGATTTTCCACATCAAGTTTATACTCAATTTCTCTACCCATCACGTTAATCTTCGGAATTTTTCTCTGACCGACGAACTTAGCGACTACATTGTCGGGTAAGACAAAAACATTTTGAAGTGTATGGCTTACAATGAATCCGTCAAACATTACCATACAAGGTAATTGAACCGTTGGGTCCTCAGCTATCTTGAATGCTTGAATTACTGTATCGTACACTTCTTGCGGATTCTCCGCATAGAGTTGAATCCACGAAGAATCTCTCTCAGCCATACTATCACTATGATCTGGATGGATGTTGATTGGACCACTCAATGCTCTACTGGCAACGGTCATCACTATTGGTAACCTATGACTTGCTGCTATGAAGACCATTTCATGCATGAGCGCTAATCCAGCTGAAGCAGTTGCTGTGCAGACTCTTCCACCAGCCGCAGCTCCTCCTATACATACTGACATTGCACTATGTTCGCTTTCCACAGTTACGAATTCTGTTTCCACTTCACCATTCGCTACATATTCGGAGAATTTTTCCACGATTATTGTTTGCGGTGTTATCGGATAAGCGGATAGCAAGTCTACATTACATTGTTTAAAAGCATATGCTGCAGCTTCATCGCCATTTATTCCAACCATTTTCTGTTTGATATTCATCTCAATCATTCCTTAATCATCTCTATTGCGCTAACGGGGCATTCCTTTGCGCAGATTCCACATCCTTTGCAATAATCATAATTAATGGTTATTTTCTTTCCATCCCAACTAATACTGCTGTCTGGACAATATATGTGACAAAGCAGACAGCTAGTACACTTATCTAAGTCAAGAATGGGCCTGTTTGATCTCCAATCACCGGTTAAATAATCTTCAGATGATTTCCAACAGACTCCTCCTATCGGTATACTTTTCCATCCCCGTTCTACCTGCTTTTTACTCATTTAAAATTACCTCATTATATGCTCTTTTTATCACTTTAACGTTCAATTCTCCAATCTTCCCCTGAAATCTTTTCTTTGTCGCTTCCATGAGGCTCTCAAGTTTAACAATTCCTGTAGCTTTAATAGTAGCACCGAGCATCGCTGTATTCGGTATGTCCCTTCCCAAAATTTCAATGGATATGTCTGTAGCTGGAATAACCCAAATTTTTCTTCCAACGATTTTTTGTTCCTTTCGAAGCATTTCTGGACTTTTTCGCTCATTCACAATCAAGGTTCCATTTTCTGGTAATCCATCGAGCACATTAACCGTTCTTAATATCGTTGGGTCTAAAACTACGACTATCTCTGGTTCATATACACCACAATGGAGATCTATCTGTTTGTCGCTTATCCTTGTAAAAGCTCTTATTGGTGCTCCCATCCGTTCTGGTCCAAATTCGGGGAATGATTGAACATATTTTTCTTCAAGAAGGGCAGATTGAGCCATTAACAAACTTGCTGTCCATGCGCCCTGTCCACCTCTTCCATGCCATCTAATCTCATACAATGTTTATTTTATCTCCTGAGTAAATATCGCTAATTTATTGTATTTCAATAATGGGTTGGTTTAAATGTATTTATTTTATTCACATTTAATTCATATAAATTCAACATATTGCATTATTCGATTTTTATCTATTTGTGTTAGCCAAAGAATTCTCAGGGTTTGCATATTCATAGTTTTGAATTCTCTTTTCTAATCCCTCTTGAACACTGAAAAATATAGTGATCCTTATTGATCTTTTTATGTTTTAGATAAGCTAGTGTTTAGATGAGGAATTGAGAAGTATTTCTTCTTTAGGTTCTCTGAGTGAACTGATTATTGTGCTATTGTATAATTTTTCTCCGTAATTTTATCATTTATATATGTACCCTGCCAGATGATTCTGGTTGGTACACCGACGCTTCCTGATCTTATAGAAGAGTAATCGGCTTTAATTTCGTACTCAGGATTCGATGAAATAGGAAAGGTTATCTCGATTATCCATCCACTGCTTGTGTAGATATAGTGTTCTTTATCCATGAATTCTCCTGTTTCATCTTTTCCCCCAGACCAAGTTAGATGTATTAGTAAGTCTACTGTTTCAGGGTGATATCGTTTAATATGGTCTATCACTACATCTCTAACCAGAAGAATATAATTTACGTTGAGACTCCACAATCCTAATATGACTATGATAATAATGGGAGTGCTCACCAAAAGATATCTTATTGTCCTATTTTTCACAAAAAGAGTGATACTTTCCTCAACCATATCTCTTCAACAGGTATGTTTCTAAAGCATTTTATAATAGTATCTCTACCATTTATATTAACATGCTCACTGTCATAATCTTAATCATTCTAATAATCTGCGTTATAGCTCTCCTCCTTAAAATAAACTATAAGGCAGAGCAAAAGATCCGTTGTCCCTTCTGTCAATTAGAATTCGTTGCGAATCTATTTATTTTAGGGTCTTCAACACTAGTTATCTGTCCTTTCTGTCATAAATGGCTCGCTGTTACGAAATTCCAAGATAAATACATCATTCGAAGACTCTTTGCCTGAATATATGTGCTCTTTCTCACATTAAAGAACTAAATCATCAATTTTTGAATACTTACACCTAAGATTGTGAAGAAGGCGATGATTATACATATAACGATCACTGTTTGGTGTTCATTCAATCTTTTATAGTGTAGTATCAGTGTTCTTAGACTTCTAATACGTTTGGAATAAAGTAATCCATTTTCATCCATTTCAGTATCTGCTTTATCATGGATGATGTAGTTAGAGTAGAGGATGAGTAAAGAGTTGAATATAAATGGGATTAGGGATATGAGGAGGACACTCTTAACGTTCATGAGCGCTGCATACACTGCTAATGTTAAACCTATTGAGAAACTTCCGATGTTACCGATGAAGGCTTTTCCCCGATAACTTATGTATCCCAAAACTAATAAACAAAGAATTGGAACTATTGACAGCAGCACACCTCCTTCAGTTTCAGAGGCCATGGTCAATCCGATTAAAACAATTAAACCAGTTAGAGATTCTAAACCATTCAATCCACCCAGCTGATTGTAGACATTAGTTGTTACAGTTACTACTAATGGAACTAGAACTATGAAAAAGAGTTCACCTAAACGCACGACGCCTATAAGTAAAAGTGAGATTGCCGTTCTATCCGAAGGTTGTAAAACTGTGTAGGGTAGGGCAGCAAAAACAGGTAGAATCGCTTTATATCGCCATCGAAGATCTGTGATGTCATCGAAGAGACCCATGGTGCTTCCGAAAAGAACTGAAGAAGTAAGAGCAATCGCCTCTGTTTCCATAATCCCAAGAAATACAAGAATAAACCAGTAACAAACACTGACAAGGACGTAGAATATACCATAACAATTTGGAACTAAAGGCTTACCCGGTTTATGAAAATCTTTCACTTTTGGAAAAGGCACTAAAAATCTCACTCTCTCTTAAATTAAAAGAAAATACTGCCATCTTATGCTATATATCTTATTGTTTAAGAATCCTCATAATTTCCATTTATATCAATATCGTTTTTTAACTCATATCTATTTTCCTTTCTACTTCTCTTTACTCCTTCTTGGAACTCTGATTTTTTACTGATTATGCTTAGACAGAAAAACATGATCTCACATTCAATTATCTTATTATTGAAGATAAAACCTATGATAATTACACGTTGTTGAGCCGATGGAAAATTCATTTATTGGTTGGACCGATGCTAATCAAAATGTTTAAGCAAAAGCTCAGTAAATTCCAAGAAATATCACCAGATTTCAAGTGCAAGAATACTTTACAAGGTAAACCATGACTTGATAGCAAAATTTTATACTTCAGCTAATTTTTTTTCTCGTAGAAAAATAACACTGAAAAATAAACATGTCGTCTCACCTAAAATTATCTAGCCAACTATATTAGGATTCTATTTGTCTCATAATCAATAAACTGACTCTCAATATTTTGTCTATAAAGTTTTACTTAAATCTTCATCTAACCCATTTTTCCTCGTCTTCTATTTCATCTTTATTGTCTTCACCATCGATACACTTATAATTTAATTGAAATGTTGATTCAAAATAATCTTTTACTCATCTAGATCCTGGAAATGTAAATAAATTATTACCAAGTCTAATTGAAGATAAAAGTTCGTTGCTCTTAACATAAATCTATAAACTTAGAATTGTCGAATGATATCGTCTTTCTCTAAGTACCTACTACAATAGTAACATCTTAACCTTAAAGGATCATCATTCTCCACATAGAACATTGAATCCGCTGGTTCATTACTGTTAGAAATACATGTCACATTAGCACATTTCACGATACCTTTAATCATCTTTGGGAGCCTCGGTTTCTGTTTTTCCACAACAACATAATTCCGCACAATATTTATTGTCGATCGGGGAGCTACGAGTGCAATTTTATCCAATTCTTCTGGATTCAATTCCCGTCCTTCAACTTTAACTATATCCTTCCTCCCTAGACTGTGACTTGACACATTCATCACTATGCTTACTATATTATCCTCGCGACCCATTATACCCAAAATTTTTAAAACTGATAGTGAACCTCCTGCACTGATATGGTCAATAACAGTTCCCTCCTTAATCTTTTGTACACGAAGCTCTTTTTCCTCAGCCATCATTTATACTCCTCTACATTAGCTACATGCATATCTGAATTTCAACCTTTTATAAACTGTTCCATCAATAAAAAGTCTACTACATTAAATTGGACACATTTAAAACATTACTATCCTTTTATTTTATAGAGAATAAATGCTGGTTTCAAAAGAAGATTTCGCTAAATATCCCTTCATAATAGGTGCTGTTGACTACGTTAAGCGCTTAGATCTTAAAACAGATGAGCTCTCTCAACCAGAATTCTCCGCAATCGTAACTCGCGCCGAAGCACGAATAGAAGAAGCCCTCCTTGATGGTATAATTAAATGGGAATCCCGACTAGGATATGACATAGAACTCCTGTCATATCCCGTCGCTATAATCTTTGTCTCAAACATCGCAGATAATTATCTGAAGAAACGATACGCTCTAGCAGAATCCAAGAGAATACAGGCTCTCCTTAAAGAAGACGTAGATGAGAAACTTACCGAAATTGCAATCTCTATCTTCGGATGGAAAGTTAAGCGTCTCCCTCTCGAGATCTATCAACCTTTCGATTTTTCCCTCAGTTTCATCGATTATCTCAGAAATGCACCAAACTTCCACGATTTCCGGTGGAAACTCGTGAATAAACATCTTATCAACGGTGAAGTCTTTCTTCAAAAGGATGAGTTCTCACGGCTGATTAGTGAAGAAGTTCGAAAACATATTGAAAATACAATTAATACAAGTCCTAAGGTCGAGTTAAACCCATTATTACTTCAGAGAATTGAACACATAAAACAAAGATTGAACATTCGAAAGGAACGAATACGGATTAAAGAGCAACCTCGAAACATCATCAGTGCTGCATATCCCCCATGCATAAAAAATCTTTATGACTACCTCATCTCAGGTCAGCACATCTCTCACGTTGGACGCTTTACATTAACGTCTTTTCTATTAAACGCAGGAATGAAAATTGAGAAACTCATAAAACTATACACTCCCATTTCTGATTTTAATCAGAGATTGACCCGGTATCAGGTTGAACATATAGCTGGTGTAAGGGGTTCAGGTACAAAATATACTCCGCCAAGCTGCGAGACACTAAAAACTCATCGTCTATGTCCAGGTCCTGATGAGCTATGTTCTCGTATTAAACATCCCCTTGCATATTACCGAAGAAAAATCAGAATGATTAAAAAGTGAGAATCAAAAGGGAAAAAGCGATGAAAAATCCACGAAAATTCATAATACAGAAGTTCACTGAATATTATAGAGATAATGCAAATAAAATCCCTCTCCCTACTTCCTATAAAAAGAGGGAATTCGGTTTCATTCTTTCAGATAAAGGAATTATGCTACGTCATAAAGCCTTCTCAGAACCTCGATTTTTCAGAGATTTCATCAAATTGATAACACCATCTGACGTATACCATTCAGCAGCATATTACAAACATCCCAGTCGAGAGATGGGAAAAAAAGAATGGATTGGTGCAGATTTAATCTTCGACATAGACTTTGACCATATCAGTACACCCTGCACGGAAGAGCACGAATATTGGACATGTGAGCTATGTGACCAAGCTGGTGTAGGAAAACAACCTTCGGTCTGCTCACAATGTGGGGGTAGTAAATTCAAGATGGTAGCTTGGCTTTGTGAGACTTGTCTGGAAACAGCTAAATCGGAAGCTCTGAAACTCATTGAATTCCTTGTCAATGACTTTGGTTTTCCTCCTCAAGATGTTGAAGTATGTTTTTCAGGACATAGAGGATATCACATCCATGTTGAAAGAGATGAAATCAAACAGCTTGATCAAGATGCAAGAAAAGAGATTGTAGATTATGTTCAAGGTACTGGACTGAAAGTATCTCTCCATGGATTAATGCCGGTGAGTAGAAAAACGGGACAAAAAATCATAGGACCTGATTTAAACGATCCAGGTTGGAGTGGAAAGATAGCAAGAGGTGTCTATGATATTATCGTTACATACAACCTTCAACAACTCAAAGAGATAAATGGAATTAATAAAAACATAGCCTCATTAATTTTTTTACAAAGAGAAAAAATTCTTAAAACATGGAATACTGGGAATCCTTGGGGATCAATAAAAGGCATAGGCATAAAGACTTGGGAAAAACTGGTTGAGATCAGTGTGGTTAATCAAGCAGTCAGTATTGACACTGTTGTCACGATTGACATTCATAGATTAATAAGGATGCCTTTAACCCTTCACGGAAAAACAGGGCTTAAAGTAGTAAGTATTCCATCTAAATCTTTGGAAAGATTCGATCCTCTCAGAGATGCCGTAGCGTTCAATGAAGGTACATTAAAAGTTTATATTTTAGCCGCTCACCGCTTCCGAATAGGAAAAGAGATTTATGGACCCTATGAAAGGGAAACGGTTAAGCTACCGATGGCTGCTGCAATATACTTACTCTGTAAAAGAGCCGCTCTTTTAACAGATTAAAAGATCATCTTTATAGATCTAAAAAACCCTATTTAATATAAGATACTGAAATCATCTTCCCAGTGATATGACTTATGGACTACATTATGTTTTATAAGGCTTGGAAAAAGGAGAAAGAAGATCCAAAAATTCAGCCTTTAGATAAACGCTTCTATACTGAACTAAGTATATACCTTAAAGCTTTAAAGGATGAGATTGAACTGTTGGATGATAAAACCCTTCTGGCACACCTTGCCCTTGAGAAACAAAAAAACTTAGAAAAGATCATCACTGATCTGATTCAAATAAGATACACTAAAATCTCAACTGCCCTCTTTAATGGTGAACAAATCCCATCTAACTATTTAACCTCAGAAGAAGACATTATCTGCACTAGTATTTCATTAACAATGAACCAAATCAAGAACTTTACACGAAAAACACTCAAAGGTCAAAGCCTCAATACTAAAGAATCCAAACGGACAGAGAAGTCAAAGATCCTAGTAGTTAGGTTCCTAAAAGATATACCCGCTATAGTAGGTTCGAATATGAAGACCTATGGCCCTTTTAAGATTGAAGACGTGGCTTCCCTCCCCTCTGAAAATGCGGAGAGCTTGATAAAACGTGGCGTAGCTGTTACTGTAGAGCCTCAATGAGGATATTAACTGGGATTAGAATTCATTTATTCAATCTGTCAATTGTAAACTCTCCATGAAATTTGTGAAATTCATGTTTATACACTTGACAATAACTTCCCTCTTTATCAATAAATCCTTATAAGTAACCGTGGAATTTTTTCGTGAAAACACATATATACAAATAGAATTATCTAATATTCTCAATCGGTGACCACATTGAAGGTACCTCGAAAAATTAGGACATACTGTCCCAGATGCAACAAACATCAATCTCACGCTGTTTCCCTCTATAAGCAAGGAAAAGCTCGTAAGATGGCTGCGGGAAATAGACGGAGTGTAATAAGGAAAAGGAAAGGTTACGGTGGACAGAGAGATCCAAGACAGAGAAAATTTTCAAAGACATCAAAGAAACAAGTCTTAATGTTAAAGTGTAGTATATGTGGTCATATAGTTGAGAGATTGGGGATAAGACTCAGAAAAATTGAGATAGTAACATAAAGGTGTGATAAATGTCTAGATGGATAGATCTAATCCCAAAACCGAGAAGTAAATTTCTCCTCGTTAAATGTCACGATTGTGGCAATGAGCAAATAGTCTTCGGTAATGCATCGACTGTTGTACGATGTAACGTTTGTGATGGAATATTAGCAGAACCAACAGGTGGAAGATCGAAGATCAAAGGAGAAATACTTGATGTCTATACATAGTACTTAAACTCTAACTAATAGGTGAATGATTGTGGAGGAAATAATTCTACCAGAACCATGGGAATTGGTCGTTGCTACGATCACTCGTGTTGTTCCTTACGGATCCTATGTGACTTTGGATGAGTACAATGATGTTGAGGGTCTTCTACACATCTCTGAACTGTCCTCAAGATGGGTAAAAAACATTAAAGACCATGTTAGAGAAGGGCAGAAAACCGTCTTAAAGGTGTTAAGAGTTGATCCCGGTAAACTACATATAGATGTTTCCCTTAGACGAGTTTCCGATATGGAGAGAAAGAAGAAACTTCTCCAATGGAAACAGGAAAATCGAGGTAAAAAACTTTTAGATACAGTCGCTGAATCAATAGGAATTAGTTCAGATGAAGCATATGAGAAGATAGGAATTCCTCTTGAGGATAATTTTGGAAGCATCTACTTGGGAATGGAACAAGCAGTGATACTAGGTGAAGATGTATTAATTAAAATCGATGTGCCCGTTAAATGGGCAACAGTTTTAACTAAACTAGTTAAACGTAAGATAAGCCTTCCCCAAGTCAAAATAGGTGGAATTCTTGAATTAAAATCAAATAAACCCCGCGGTATCTCTCTTCTTAAGAAAGCTTTCGCCAAAGCAAAAAGCTTCAAAAAACCAAAAAATACTGAAATACAAATCTATGTTACGGGAGCACCTATGTATCGTATTGAAGTTACCGCTAACAATTACAAGGTAGCTGAGGCTTTACTCGAAAAAGCTACTAAGAGAGCGGTAAAGGTTATGGAAGATAATGGGGGAGAGGGTAAATTCATACGGAAACCTTAAGGATGTAAAAAAATGGTGAAATGGCTCCTGAGGCGATGTATGGAATGCAAAAAATACACATTACATATTGATCTATGTCCAAATTGTGGGGGAAAAGTGCGAGTTCCACATCCAGCTAAATTCTCTCTAGACGATAAATACATTAAATATAGAATTCCTAAAAGAACAGAGGCAGATTTAGCTCTCGACCTTCAAAAGGAACATAGAGTTGACTAATTTTTTCAATTCTATGAACCGACATTTTTATTTCTATCCCTTGTTCTCTATTAACAAGTGAGGTTGTATCTATATGGCTGAATCTTCAAATTTAACTATAAATGATTTAGATTTCGACTTCAAAAACATTTCTACAAAAATTATTATTCTCAAAAATCTTAGATCATTAAAGATTGGAAGTATAACTATAGGCCCTTTTAAGGAAGGTATAGATGTAGACACAAAAAACTGGATAGCATCTGAGTTAATAAAATCTGGTTATGCACGATATAGCGATGAATATTCTCTGAACAGCATCTCCCTTAATAAGATACATTGGCGAGAGACTCGACTTCAAACTGGAAGGCGCATTGCATCTCTACCTGAATATTTCTATCCCAAACTTAGGAGATACCTTTATTCGTTAAAGGAAAAAGCTGTAAGTGATGCTTCTTTTGCTGTTGAGTATGACCGTTCAGTTAGATTAGCTCATGACATAGTCACTTGTAGATTAAAGAAGATTGTCAGTCTTGCTGCTGCTCCTTTGCAAACAGAAAACATTCTTAGAGATCTCGCTAGAGAGGAGAGGATTCTCTATAATGATCTTCAAACTAAGATTTCGAAGTGGAACACAGATATTTTCGAGGTTGGAGGTTTCTAAATGATAGAGAAAACACCATTAAGTCCAGTTGAACGCTTCCAAAACCTTTTGTCATCTTACCAGGATGAGGACGGTGAATATAAATATCGAAAGCGTTTATCCCAAATGGCTATCTTAGGAACCAAATCTATCATTGTAGATTTTGAGGATCTTTTAACTATTGATTTTGATCTTGCCACCAATATCATAGATCAACCTGATGACTACTTACAGTATTCACAAGAAGCTGCTAAAGCACAATTGAAGATTGAAGATCCTGAATATGTAGAAGATGTTGATAAGATATGCGTGATGTTTAGAGGTCTACCGGATAAGACACAATTACGTAAAATGGGTTCTCAACATATAGGTAAACTAATTTTTGTAGACGGAATCCTCGTTAGAGCATCATCAATTCGTCCATTTCTAACACATGCTGTCTTCAAGTGTAGACGATGTGAAAACGAGTCATCTCTCGAACAAGCAGGTACGTTTATTCTTTTTCCTCCATTCTGTTCAGCCTGTCAACGCACAGGGCCTTTTGATGTCGTAGAAACAAAATCTGAATTCGTAGATTCACAAGAGATAAGAGTACAAGAAAGACCTGAAGATTTACCTCCAGGTCAATTACCACGATGGGTTGATGTCAGACTCATCGATGATTTAGTTGACAAAGCAAGACCGGGCGATAGAGTGACTATAACTGGAATTGTTCGAACTCGTAAAGCCTACTTACCACGAAGAGGAACTCTAAGAATGTTCGATGTCTTTTTAGAAACCAACTTTATAGATATTGCTGGAAAAGAACCTGAGATAACAGATCTTTCTCTAGAGGAAGAGAACTGGATGAAAGACCTCTCAAAAGATCCAAGTGTACATGAAAAGATTGTTCAATCCATAGCGCCATCCGTCTATGGCTATCCGAACATCAAAGAAGCTATTATGTACCTCCTCTTCGGTGGGGTACAAAAACACCTTCCAGACGGAATAACCATTAGAGGCGATTCCAACATTCTCATAATTGGAGATCCTGGTACAGCAAAGAGTGTGTTGCTCCAGTACGTAACAAAAATTGCTCCTAGAGGGCTCTATACAAGTGGACGAGGTTCCACAGCTGTAGGTTTGACCGCTGCTGTCATAAGGGATAAATCAGGTGGGATGACGCTTGAGGCTGGTGCCTTGGTACTTGCAGATCGAGGTATATGTGCAATAGATGAGATGGATAAAATGAGAGAGGACGATAGAGTAGCCATACACGAAGCCATGGAACAGCAAACTGTCTCTATAGCTAAGGGAGGAATCGTGGCAACATTAAATGCAAGAACAGCGATCTTAGCAGCTGCAAATCCTGCTTTGGGTCGTTACGACCCCTTCAGAACCGTAGTGGAAAACATCAATCTTCCAGTGACCATTCTCTCAAGATTTGATTTAATCTTCATCATTAGAGATGAACCGAATCAAGAACTCGATTCGAGATTGGCTGAGCACGTCTTAGCCCTTCACAGAACAGGTAGAGCTCCTGTTAATCCACCAATCAAACCTCGGATGCTGCGTAAATACATAAGTTATGCAAAACGGATTAACCCAATTCTAACAGACGAAGCGATGAATAGGCTTAAAGAATTTTATCTTCAGATGCGTAATACTGAATCTAGTGAATCACCCATAGCAATAACCGCCCGACAACTAGAAGGTCTCATTAGGTTATCTGAAGCTCGCGCTAGGGCTTCTTTACGAAAGGAAATACTTGTTGAAGACGCTCAAGCAGCGATAATCTTAATGAAAAAGTCACTTGAGCAAGTTGGAATTGACTTGGCATCAGGCAAGTTTGACATAGACATCCTAATGACTGGTAAACCGAAGAGCGTGAGAGATAAATTGCAAGTACTCATCTCCATAATAGTGGAGGCTGAGAAAACTGTTGGTATGATCCGTGAAGGAGCATTATACGAGAGATTGGAGACTGAATACGATATTCAAAAAATGGAAGCTAGCAACCTTCTTAATCAGTTAATAAAAGATGGGATGATTTACTCTCCCAGACCAGGATACTTCAAGAAGACATAGATTAAAACATGCTCACAGTTTCTTACTATCTATATAACTGAACTTGAAGAACCCCATAACATCTTTAAACATTTGGGATTCACTATGAGAATTGAGGAACTTTCTCTCCCTAAACAGGTGAAAGAGGTTATACTTCAATCGGGTATCTCCGTTCTCTACCCCCCACAAAAAGATGCAATTAAAGCTGGTGCTTTAGAAGGAAAGAATCTTGTCTTAGCCACTCCCACTGCAAGTGGAAAAACACTTGTAGCTGAACTCTGCGCTATGAAACATATACTCGAACATGGCGGTAAAGTTCTCTATATGACTCCTCTGAGAGCTTTAGCATCTGAGAAGTACGAAGGTTTCAAAAAATATACAAAATTGTTGAAAGGTGAAAATGGAAGAGTAAAAGTAGCTATCTCTACAGGAGATTACGATAACGCAGATTACAGACTTGAAAGTTTCGATATTATAATAGTGACTAATGAAAAGTGTGATAGTCTACTCAGACATAAATCTAATTGGATAAAGAGCGTGACCCTTGTAATCGTTGATGAGATACATATCTTAAACAATAAGGATCGAGGACCAACCTTAGAAGTCACTTTGACTAGACTTATGGAAATAAATCCCCAAGTCCAAATTTTGGCTTTAAGCGCAACTATCAGGAACGCTGATGAGATTGCAAAATGGCTTAAAGCGGACTCAATAACAACTAAATGGCGCCCTGTAAAACTCCTTGAAGGCGTCTATTTAAAAGATGAATGTCAATTCAACGATGGAAGTGCAATACAAATTATCGAAGAAAAAGGTAATGCACCCGTCCTAAACTTGACAATCCACGAAATAAAAAAAGGTGGCCAAGTCTTAATCTTTGCTAATACAAGAAGAAGTGCTGTAAGTTATGCTAGAAGAACAGCTCCTTTAGTGAAGAAGTACCTTTCCAGTCTCGAAAAACATAAATTAAAATCTATTGCCAAAAATATCCTATCTACTGGAGAGAAGACAAGAATCAGTGACATATTGGCTGAATTATCTAAAAACGGCGTTGCCTTCCACCACGCAGGGTTAAGCTGCTTACCTGCTGGTACATTAATAACGCTATGGACTGGTGGAACGAAAAAAATTGAAGATATCAAACTCGACGAAGAAGTTCTTTCTCTTAATTTGAAAACCATGCAATTTGAAAAGGGACGAGTGCTATCAACTTGGCAATCAGGTTTGAAGAATATCTTTCGTCTTAAATTCACATCCAGTAGGCAAATAATAGCTAGTGGAAACCATCCATTTCTATCTATTAGAACCGGAGAAATCTTATGGGTTCCATTAGAGCAATTGAAGCTTGGAGAGTATTTAGCAACTCTAAGGATAAATAGAAGTGAAACTGTAAACAGAAAAGAAACAGATAATGTTTACCAAAACTATAAACTAGTATTATCGGATCAATCCATTTCTTTTTCAAATTTTAGAGAAATCTATTGGGATAAAATTGAATATATAATTGAATGTGGCGAAGCCAATGTCTGGGATTTACAAGTCGATAAAAAAAATTTTATAGCCGAGAATATTATAGTACATAACTCTGCTCAGAGGAAAATTGTAGAAGACTCTTTCAGGAATAGAACTATTAAGGTAATTTCTGCGACCCCGACTTTAGCTGCCGGTGTGAATCTACCCGCAAGGATGGTAGTGATTAGCAATTACAAACGCTACGAGGTTGGCTACGGCAGGTTTCCCATTACAGTACTAGAGTTTAAACAGATGGCTGGCAGAGCTGGAAGACCTCAATACGATGATATCGGTGAAGCTATTCTCATCTCCAAAACGGATGATGAACAAGATTACCTAATGCAGAATTATATCCTCGCTAAACCTGAGAGACTCTGGTCAAAGCTTGCAGTCGAGAGTCTCCTCCGTTCCCATGTACTCGCATCCATCGCATCTGACTTCACACACTCAGAGCGGGGTTTATTTGAATTTTTTGACAAGACTTTCTACGCGCATCAATACGGTTCAACTCTTATCCGAACATTAGTGGGGAAAATTCTACTCTTCTTGAACAAAGAAGAGATGATTACCTTCATGGGTAAAACACTTAAAGCAACAAATTTTGGCCATCGCGTTTCTGAACTATATTTAGATCCTGTATCCGCAATCATTCTCAGAGAAGGACTAAACAGTAGGCCCTCTATCCTAACTGAATTAAGTCTCTTCCATCTTGTCTGCCATACCCCTGATATGTCCCCCAAATACTATCCGAAGAGAAGAGAAATCGATGAGCTCAGTTTATATGTTGACCTCCATTCTGAGGAGTTCATGTTCCCTATTCCGAATGAAACCGAAAACGTTTCCTTTGAAACGTTTCTCGGAGAAGTAAAACGAACCCGCATCCTAAAGGCTTGGATTGATGAAACCTCCGAGGATGAGATTATAAGTAAATACTCTTTTCAACCCGGAGACTTATTCAGACTTATCCGTGCAACTGATTGGCTTCTAAACGCTTCTTCCGAATTAGGGAAAATATTTAATCACAGAGACTTATTACCCCGAATATCAAATCTAAGGGTTAGAGTTCTAAAGGGCGTTAAAAGTGAACTCTTACCCTTAATTAAACTTGAAAGTGTTGGCAGAGTAAGGGGACGTATACTATTCAACGCAGGATTAAAATCAACAAAAGATCTCAAGCAAGTTCCTCTAAGCCAATTAGTTTCCCTTCCAAAGATTGGTTTAGGATTAGCTGAAAAGATAAAAGTGCAAGTAGGCGGATTAATTAAAAATGAAGAATGGAGAAAGCTGAAGGAAATGAGCGCAGGAGAACAGACATCTCTTTTCGAATATTAACCTGAGAACCTGAAGAGTTTACGCAAAATGATGCATATTAACAAATCCTTAATTTTTACCAATAAACTGTTGTAATCTTTTTATTAGAATACATCAAATATTCTCTGGAATTAACTAAAGATTAATAAACGTCTCCAGTTACATGCTGATAGTTACTCACTCAAAAGAGAAGGGAATAAAATGCCCCGTTTTAAGACCACATCTGAAATAGTAAAAATATCTAAAGATAAAGATCATATCCGTGACGCTGGAATTATCGCACATGTTGATCATGGGAAGACGACCTTAACGGATTCCCTTTTATCCGCAGCCGGTTTCCTCTCTCCTTCCATGGCTGGTACTGCCTTAGCATTGGACTATTTGGAGGAGGAGCAACAAAGACAGATGACGATTAAAGCAGCAAACATAAGTCTATACTATGAACGAAACGTAGGAAACTATTTGATAAATCTTATCGACACTCCAGGACATGTAGATTTCTCCGGAAGAGTAACTCGTGCCCTGAGAGCGATTGACGGAGCCGTCGTCGTTGTTGATGCAGTGGAAGAAGTTATGGTTCAAACTGAGACAGTGACACGGCA
>JAUWJG010000027.1 GCA_030607815.1 Candidatus Bathyarchaeota archaeon | reverse complement strand
GGAACACCGTAACCAAAGATATAAAAGATATATTCTGTGTCAAATTTTTTCAAAATTTTTGCAATTGCTTTAGCGCCCGTAATTTTTGTCATATATTTATACCACTTCTCTTCTTTTTTTATGATGTATAAAACATTTTTCAATGATTTTAAGCGAGATTTATTTTTGGACTCTGTAAACCGTATTGTGATTATTTTAATGATCTTAATCTTGAAAAGTTAATTTTATTTTTATGGAATGATTAGGTATAAACTTATTAATTATAAAAATTAGCTTCGGATATAAGAGTGAGATTTAACTTTTCATTTTTATTCATCTTCGATTTTATCAGCATTTTTTTCATTCATTTACTTCATGATGTGTGAAGACTTTGCATATAATCTGTAATTATTTTCGCTTCCTTATTTGATTTTTTATTGTTTTTTAGAAGAGTATGAACCAGTTCAGATATTGTTGCAAGGGCATGAAACTGATAACCAAGTCTCTCAAGGTTTTCTCGACCGCCTTGCTCTCTATCAATCACAACTAATACTATGTCAATCTTTGCCCCCAGTTGTTCTAAAGGTTTTATACCTTCAAGTTTGGATTGTCCACTTGACACCAGATCATCAAAGAACAGAATGTGTTCCCCTTGTTCTATGTTTCCACCAGCAATCCTTCCAGTCACCCCATATTTCTTACTCTCCTTCCGCACAACAACACATGGAAGATCCAACTTATTGGCAATACTTGGAATGAACAAGGCACCTTTAAGGGCAATACTTGCCAGTTTATCCACCTTCTGAGAAGAACGAATCGTTCGTATTTTCTCAACAACAGCATCCACTACAAACTCGAAATCTTGCGGAGAAGAAAGTAACAAAGTGAGGTCAATGTAGTAGGGACTTATGATTCCAGATTTGATCGTAAACTTCCCAAACTTTAACGCCCCTGATTCAACCAAAGCATTAGCTAATGATGCGTGTGTCATCTTTTTTCCTCCATTTTATTCATATAAATTGAAATTCACTATAACAACCTTTCCAAATATAGTAGACTCATAAGAGAATCTCTAGTAATTCTGTGAGATTGTGTATTTCGTAGTCTGGTTTTGGTCTCTCTGCAGTTATTGTTTCATTGGTTCTGTTGATCCACACACTTTTCATTCCAGCATTCTTAGCGCCTTGAATGTCTTTACGTAGGAGATCACCGACAAACATTGAATTCTCGCTAGTAACGTTTAACATTTTAAGACATTGGAAAAAAATGCCTTTGTGAGGTTTCCTTATTCCTATCTCGCTTGATACGACTTTTGCATTAAAATATTTGTTTAAATCAAACTTCTGTAACAAACGAAAAAAATACGTTGTACTATAATTATTCGAGATTAATCCAAGTTTTAATTTTCTATTTTTAAGTTCACTGAGAACTCCTTTAACCTCCTCATAAATCTGGTAATTTTCAACCAATGGACCATGAAAACTGTTGATTGCACCAGCAATCAACTCTTCATTAGCGTAATCGGCAATACCTAGTTGATACAATATAGCAGAGTAGATTAGAGGTTGTTTGAGTTCAATAAAAGACTTCACAGAAAATGGAATATAGACATCATATATTCCATTTGAAACCTTCATAATATCTTTCAGTCCTACATCTATTCCTTCACCAACCAAATAATCTCTCATAGCTTGATGACCCAACATGAATATGTCATTCACATTTTTATTATCATCGAGATGGAGAAGTGTGTCTCCTAAATCGAAAAGAACTGCTTTTAGATTCATGAACGATTTTTCACCAATCTTTTTACAGAATATAAGTATTAAAAATAAAGTAACCCTGTTATCTTAAAAAGAACTCTATATCCTACAATTATACAAGCGAGAGTATCATGAAGGATTTATCTATCGAAAAAGCAGATTACAGTAAGATTGCTAAGGTCTACGATGATGCACGACCCCTATCAGAACAAAATATCGATATTTGGCTAAAACTAATCGCAGAGAAGATTAACGTTCAAGGGGATGTAACTCTTCTCGATTTGGGATGTGAAACAGGACGTTTCACCATTCCTATCGCAACTCAACTCGGATACTCTGTCACAGGTGCTGACGCTTCCGAAGATATGGTAATCAGAGCCAGCGTTAAAAAAGATGCGGAGCGTGCAATGTGGGATGTACAAGACGCATCATCCCTTACTTATTCTAATGATTCGTTTGACGCCGTCTTCATGTCTCACCTTCTTCACCATATTGATGCACCATTAAAAGTTCTAGGTGAGTGTTACCGTGTCTTAAAACCTGGAGGTGTGCTTCTAAATCGCTATAGTGCACTTGAAGATCTTAATGACCCCGAACATGTCTTCTTCCCAGAAACACTCGAGATAGATAAAGAACGATATGCAACGAAGAGTAAGATGGAGAAATGGGTAAAAAAAACTGGGTTCAATAGAGTTTCATCCAAAACGATTTCACAACAGACATACCAGACAGCTGAAGAACGCTTGAATGCTGTCAAATTAAAATCTACTTCAGTTCTCACTCTCATCAGTAAAGCAGCTTACGAGAAAGGATTGGAAGCGTTTCGCCGCTACATCACACAACATCAAGATGATCGTTGGCTCCTACTGGATAAAATCACTCTTACAATTGGACACAAAAAGTAGATGCTATAAAAACCATTACAAATTCAAGTTTAATTCTTGAATTGTTTAAGGATAGAAACGATTTCATCAATGTTTTGAGGAAGTTTCAGATGCTTCTTAGTTTGTGATGATGGAAAATTTTTAGATTTAACCATATCTATAAGGTGATGAAGCTCTGCTTCTACTTTTTCTTGATGATTCACAGTTATCCATCTTTTCTTAAGAGTCCACGGATTCACCATCGTTTGCCTCTTTATGTTTCATTTTGAGGAGGACTAACAGGTCATTCTGGAGAAGATTGATCCATCTGTTCTCTTGGTGATAATCCGCATTGTCACTGATTAACCTGACTTTGCACGAATAATGTTGGTTCCTGAATCCCGTGCCTGAACAAATGTTACAGAGACGATTTCGACCTTCTATGCGTCCACTCCCCCCACAACTTGAACATGCGATGGGGGTCGCAGAGTAACCTTTACACTCAGATATGAATTTCGGGATGGCTCCACATTTGAGTATACAGAGTTGATTCACATAATCAATTACAGTTGAGTATAATTCTTTTAGAGGGATTACTGTTGAGATGTTCAGCTCCTCTGTAAAGCACTCTATATCTCTCTTGTTAAGCTTCGCTTTCGCTGCTGCGATGAACCGATTTGCGAATACAATGAACTTGTCAACATTCTCTTTTTCTAAGATCTGCAGTGCTGCATTTGCTTGGTTGACATCCATCACGTTCGATGTGACGATGTACATCAGGACTGTCTTATCTGAGTCCGATTTGGATCCTTTAATGGTGATCGCGTTTTCACTCTTTTTCACACTCTCTTGTTCATAGCCTTCAATCTCCATCAGGAGTTCGGCGTTCTCGAAAAGAAGTTCACTCATCTAATAATCTCCCTATTTTTTTTCTCTCAAATTTTTGCTTCGACATTTCGTTGCTCTCCAAGGATTTTCCCGCTCCACATTATTTGTAAATATCAATAGCTCGAATGCTAAGAATGATGTGAACGAAGCCATCTAGAAGAAGCGTGTTTCGATAACAACGCTCACATGTATCTGCACTTCTCTCTCCCTTTGCTCTGATACCGAAATATCACATAGGACTATTAAAGCCATATAACAAAGGATTCCTAGTTTTACCTTTCATTCATTCTCAGCACTCTATTTAAATCCAACGATAAAACACCCATTCACCGTCTACTCCCTGAGTGGGAAATGGGCAGAACGTGGATTCCTCGTCAACATTAATATTTGCAGTGGACCAGTTCTATAGTGGTGATTAATTGTTAATGGAAGAAGTGTATGTCAAAGCGTTAGGCGCGTCAATTAAGATTCTCATTCTCGATGATCCAGCCAACAATATTCGGCAAAGGAGAGCATTTTTTAACATTTTAGGAAGCAGGGATGATACTGCGTTCAAGGTGTATTCCGCGCTTCTAGAAGAGGGAAATAAGGGGGATACAAGATCGTTGGTTTCATTAGTGAATAAATCGCAGTACGCCATCAATAACTCCCTGACAAACCTCAGGCAACTTGGATTAGTCGACTATGATGCGGAGCGAAAGGGACCTTACGAATTAAAAAGGTGGTCTTCCGAGAAACACATCTTAGGTCTGATGCGTGTAATACCTGAAGCCTATTTCAAGAAAGGTTATCCACCTGAAATGTTGAAGAAGGATCAGTAAAATTCCTCTTCAAAGATCTTACCTCTCTCTATACCTTCGAGATTATTATCCTACCAATCTAATTCATCAGTCTCTACTTAACTAGGTATTAGAAACGAAGAGTGAATGATGTTAAAGCGAATTGAACTGAAGAATTCATCTAATCGACGCTTCACTTTCCCATTGAAGGTATTGATGACGTTTAGAAACCTCAAAACCAAATCTCTGACCAAAACATTTATCGTTACAACAGATCACTGAACACAAGAGAATCAAAGAGTTGCCATTATCCAAAGTGAAAGCGAGCGTAAGCATCGTGAACGTCGTAGCCTCAGTCAACCTCAACCAATCCCTGGACTTGAACTCCATCATCAAGGCCGTCCCAAGAGTCGTATACAAACCCCAAAAGTTCCCCGGCGCCATCTTCAAATTGAAAAAACCCAAAACGGCGCATTTAATCTTCAGAACTGGAAAGATGGTCTGCGTAGGCGCCACATCCAAGAGGCAGGCGAAGAGAGCTGTCATGAAGGTCATCCAACAACTAAAGGAGAACGGCATCCTCATAGTGGGAAAACCCACCATAAAGATCGTAAACATCGTCGCCTCAGCCAGCCTGGGAGGTCAGGTAGACATAGAGAAAGCAGTCTACGTCCTTGAGAGAATCATGTATGAACCCGAGCAGTTTCCAGGAGCCATCTACAGGATGGATGAGCCGAAGGTCGTCATCCTCATCTACACGAATGGAAGCCTTGTAATCACAGGCGCGAAGACAGAAGAAGAGGTCTACCAAGCCACAGTGAAGCTCCAGCGAAAGCTTGAGGAGAAGAAGTTGATAATCTATAGATAAAATATGATGGTTCAGGAAAAACTGAAGGAGTTGAGAAGAGAATAAGTCATAGTTTATATAAGGGGAACCCCTGCGAGGTATGCGGAAAACCCATCCGTTGGGTAAGCATTTCTGCTCCCAAGAATGTTACCATAAATGGAGGCGGAAAAAGAGTAAAGTTGATAGGTTTTAGCAAATGAGTAACCAACGAAAAGGTGTTTGCGTGCGAATGTACCGATATAAGTTTGAACCTACCGTTTCTGCCTGCCCAATATTTGAGCGTAAAGAGGATACTGATTCACTTGAACAGTGTCAATTCCGTAAACATTATGAAAGGACCTAAACTACACACGCTAATACTCCTTATATCCTCCAAAGCTCCTTTTTTTGAACATTGATTGATCCATTGTGCGACGTATAGCTTAGTAAACGGTAAGAGGGGGAATATTATTGGTTGAGGACATAGAACTTGTAGAATGGCTTCATCCTTTGGTACCTGACGGGTTCAAACTACCTCAAATAGAGGATAGAAACACGTAATATGTGGTTTCTGTATGTTTCATACAAATGGAAAAGTCCACTCTTTATCTAATCATACAAACAAAGCGAAGAAGGAAGGCATCTCGGTTCCCTATCCACATGCGGGTAGTTGGAGCGGATGGTAACTATCACTCAGCTAAGAATCACCTTGAGGCTCACGGGCTTGGCGCTTGCACCGTGATACCGCTCCCAAACAGACGTCACAGAGAGCCTAGAACCCTGGCGCAGAGGCTGAGACTCCAGCCAATCATCAAACGGGGCTCTCAGCTTTACAGGATGCTGAAGAGGAAGAGGCAGTCCATCGAACGCGTCTTCTCCAAGCTAAAAAGTCACTTCAACCTGGACAATCTGAGGGGGAGAGGGCTGGCCAGAGTGAAGCCTCATGTGCTTCTCTCCCTGACCAGCATGTTCATCTACTCTCTTACGGCAGCTAAACTTGGCTTTGAGAACCTAGTCAGATCCCCAACATGGCTCACAGTATAACATCGGAAGGAGAAAGGAAAAAATAAGATGACTGAAAAGCCAATAATTACTCATCAAGCTCTAGCTAGTCTAAGTCTATTTGAGGTGAATAGAGATTGGGAATACTACGTATGGTACTGTTCCAAGCTTTTTCATGCATATAATAAAATATTATTTTTAAAATCACATCTCCTATGCCTATACTCGCCACAAACTCTAATTGACCCGTAACTGCATAAGCTAAAAACATAGTTGTACATGTGGCGATTACTCTCCAACTCAGCGTCTTCAACACCAATATTTTACGCACTTCGTTCATAAAAGTCTCTCACAGACATCATTAAGGAACTAACTTCTAATATCTTTTATGAATGCCAAATCTGAATTAAGCTTGTTTGGATTTGATTAATGAACGGATCTTTTTTCTAACTTTTCTCAGATATTGTCAAATCTTGTCATTTTGGGTTATGTGTATTATTCTGTAGCATTTTATATCATAAAGACAAATATTGAAAATTTAACAAAATATGGTAGAGATAAATAAAGGATTTCGTTTAATCTTATTTTTTTAATAAATTTAATGCTTTATTAGATGAAATTCAAAATTAATTTTAAGTTAAGTCTTCGGGAGACATCTCCAGTTATTCAGGGAGAAATAGGGCGAGTATCTCTTGTTTTATCATTCGTTGGTTGATGTAACTCTAATTATCCCCCTAACTAGCTAAAATAGCCCCTAGTAAGTATGTAGAAAAGAAGAAAAAGCCAAGAATTTTTTAGCTTATGTGAGCATATGCACATGTCTCCTCCGGGCTACCATCCTTCTCTATTTGGTATCAACATCCCCCATTTTTATTATCTGTTAAAAATTAGGATATTCCTTAGAGATAGTGAGGGGGAGTCAACTTTTATGTTTGAGGAGTGTCGGGAGCTATGTAACTCTCCCCCCGAAATGAACGAAGTGAATGAGGGCTTGTCAAAAATGGTTGTTTGGTGGGGACGTGTGGGTAGTGTGAGCTTTGTCTAAGAGTTGGCTCTCACTAGTTTAGCAACAAAGAATCCGCTACAATCATGCATATGTGGGTACAGTCTCTGGCATTTTGTTAGGTCTCGTAATCCCGATACACCGAGCTTGGGAGTTGTGTCTACAAGATCTAGCTCTTGATGCAGTTCAAGGAGCTTTTCCACTATCATTTCATTTTCTTCCACTGTGATACTGCAGGTTGAGTATACTAAAAGCCCACCCTCTTTCACATATTTCACGGATTCGTTCAACATTCTCCATTGAATAGCTGACATCGCGTTAACAGAATCCTTCGTGATTCTCCATCTAGCTGAGGGTGCTCTACTAAATACCCCAGTACCTGAGCAAGGTGGATCCAAAAAAACTAGATCAGCTGAAATCTTCAATGGAAAAGATATCTGTGCATCAAAAACTATTGGAACAGCTATCTTTACGCCCATCCTCCTAGTCTCTGTATCCCAGATCCGCATCCTCCTTTTTGAGTAATCAATAGAATAGATTGTACCTTCATTCTTCATCAGCTGAGCAAAGTAAGTTGTTTTTCCTCCAGGTGCAGCACATATGTCTAGAACAGTCATTCCCGGTAAAGGGTCAGCTACTTCCACAGCCAGACTACTGGCTTTATCTTGTATATAGAAGAGACCGTTGCGAAAACTATCTGTTTTCACAAGAGGTTTTGTGGTCTCGATTACTTTATAGGTATATCTGAGTTGCTTAACTTCTTCGGGGACAATACCGTCTTCTGTCAATCGTCTAAGCAGAGACGTTTTAGTTCCTTTCAGCGTGTTTATTCTTATGTATGTGGGTAACAACCTGTTAGAGCTTTCTAGGAATCTCAATGCTTCGTTTTCACCAAGCAGTTGTATACTGTAACTAACAAACCAAGTAGGATGACCTGTTACCAAACCAATTCTTTCTTCAAGGTCTAAACCTTTCAGTATACTCTTAGACTCCATTTTGAGTATCTTACCAAGAGCCTCTTCTACCTCCTGTAAATCACGCCATCCTAAAATCGAACGTCCAATGTTAGCTATATTCACCGCATTCTTAAAACCGCCCTTCACAAACTTTGTCTGATAAATATACAGGCGAAGAAAAGCCCTTACACCAAGAGTGTAATGTTCCAATGAATGGGGGGCTAAGGCTATATTCGCAAATCGATCAATAAAACTTTTTCTACGCAATGTTTCATAAACTAGCTTGTGAGCAAGTCCAATAGCTGCAGAATATTTTAATCTCAACTGCTTAACCGTCTTCATTAGTGCCAAACGTTCACTCAGTCCCTGCAGTTCCATCCAACTCAGGGACTCGATAGCAACTGTCCATGCCTCTTTCAACAATCTACTCGTCACATCACAAGGACTGGGGTGTTATTAAAACACTCTTGTTGGATCATTTCAACTTTCCTTTCTTAAAACAAGGATAAGGAAACGACTTGATATACTATAT
>JAUWJG010000040.1 GCA_030607815.1 Candidatus Bathyarchaeota archaeon | reverse complement strand
CATCATTCACATATACATCGGCTAAAGGCGCTAAATTCTTGACTAACTCAGATTTAGCATGTTCATCCGCAGTTAACTTTTTCATTTCACCTAAAAACATTCTTACATTCTCAATGACTAATGCATTCCCTCTTTTTAGATTCTTAATTTCAGACTTTGCTGCTTCACCGAAAATATCACTTACATACCTCACTGATTTTCCAAGGATCTTACCCAACACAATAGCGTGCTGTTGTAAAGTGGAGAAATCATGGGATCCTGGTCTACCTTGATGAGCAATTATAACCACTTTTCCACCCTTATCCATCAGTTCTTTTATTGTCTTTGCATGTCTTCGTATTCTAGTATCATCTGTAATTATCTTCGTTTCAGAATCTAGAGGAGAATTGAAATCAACCCTAATGAGAACGGTTTTATTTTCGAAGTCAAAATCATCCATAGTTATCAAATTTATCATCTTTTATTCCTCATAGATTTGTTAATCTTCCTACTAACCTAAAACAAGATATAAATTTGATGATGTACATCATCAAATTTTTTTACCAGTAAGTGATTAAAAGATTTTTTAAAACTAATACTTAACTTAAACTTTTTAAAGTAGACAATAATACTTCTTTGCAAAGGAGCTTAATGATATTGACACAAACAAAAGTAGCAATTAATGGATTTGGTAGAATCGGAAGACTCATGTTTCGTGCAGTAATGGAAAGAGGAACAGACATTGAAATTGTAGCTGTCAACGATTTAGTTGATGCAAAGACACTTGCACATCTCTTAAAATATGACTCAAATTATGGAAGATTTAAAGGAGAAATAAAAGCTAAAGATAATGCGATCATTGTTAACGGAAAAGAACTTAAGACTCTTTCAGTGCGAGATCCGACTCAATTACCGTGGAAAGATTTAGGCGTATACCTTGTTGTGGAGTCAACAGGTATCTTTAGATCTAAGGAACGTGCATCGAAACACCTCCAAGCTGGTGCTAAGAAAGTACTGATTTCTGCTCCATCTCCAGATCCAGATATAACAATCGTTAGGGGAATAAACGATCATCTCTACGATGCAAAGAAGCACTCAATAATTTCTAATGCTTCTTGTACAACAAATTGTTTAGTTCCAGTATCTGATGTTTTAAACAAGAACTTCGGAATAAAAGCGAGCCTAATGACGACTGTTCACTCATACACCAATGATCAGAGAATTCTCGATTTAGTGCACAAAAAACTAGAACGTGCAAGAGCGGCAGCTATCAACATTATACCTACAACGACTGGGGCTGCTGTTGCTTCTACACTTATACTGCCCGAGTTAAAAGGTAAAATGAATGGTCTATCTCTTAGAGTTCCAACGCCCACTGTATCAATAGTTGACTTAGTCGCAACCTTAAAAAGAGATGTTACAAAAGAAGACATTAATAATGCATTCAGAGAAGCAGCTAATGGACGACTCAAAGGAATCTTAAATTACACTGATGAACCATTAGTCTCTAGAGACTTTGTAGGTGATCCTCACTCAGCAATTGTGAACTGTCTTTCTACCATGGTAGTCGGTGGTAACCTTATCAAAGTGTTAGCTTGGTACGATAACGAGTGGGGCTTCTCTTGTAGAATGGCAGAAATGATGGAAATTATCGGTAAACAAAGATAATTAACTTAAATTTTATTCCCTTTTTTTTCTTTTTTTATTTTTCAATCCATTTAATCGTTTAAATACTTCTAATTTGAACTATATTTGAGGTTGAAATCAGTGCAGACACTAGATAAAGATTTGAGTCAATTATTACAGATTTCAAGTGAGATTCGTAGAAAAAATTTTGGAAACACCATCAAATTTTACGCACCTAGTTTTCTACATTATAAAAACGCATATTTTAATGTACCCAAAAATACCTTTCCATCAATCTCTATAACTGGTACTTCATGCACCTTAATGTGCAAACATTGTAATACTCAACTCTTAAAAACCATGATCCCGGCCACTACTCCTAAGAAGCTTATTGATGTCTGCCGAAAACTTAGTGAACAAGGCTGTAAAGGATGCTTGATAAGTGGAGGATGCTTACCCGATGGGTCAATGCCTCTTGGTAAATTCCTTGAAGCTATCACCTATGTGAAAAAAGAGTACAATTTAACAATTGCTGTCCATACTGGCATCATTGGTAACAAAGTATCTAATAGACTAAAGGAAGCTGGAGTTGATTCTGTGTTAATTGATATTATAGGTTCAAACAAAACTATCAAGGAAATTTACAAGTTGGATGTCACTGTGAAGAATTATGAAGCTTCCCTCAAAGCTTTACATGATTCTAAAAACCACTTTATACCACATATCATTGTCGGTTTACACTATGGAAAATTGAAAGGTGAACTTACAGCTTTAAAGATGATTGCTAAATACAAACCAAGTGCACTCGTCATAATTGCTCTAACGCCACTAAGAAACACACTCATGAAAGGTGTTAAACCACCCACTCCCAAAGACATCGCCAAAATCTTAACAACTGCAAGAATTATGTTTCCAGACACTCCTATTGCTTTGGGATGTATGAGACCCACTGGAAAGCATAGATTTGAAACGGACAAACTAGCTATCGCTTCCGGAGTCAATGCTATAGCTTTTCCGGATGATAATGTTATTAAATACGCAAAAGCTTCTGGGTTTAATATAGAGTTTCTCTCGGTTTGTTGTTCTCAAATCTATGAGAATTAGATTTAACAATAAAGTCGTTCACAAATCAGATGATCGACAATATATTTTTGAATAGATATTTGATCAACATTCTTCTCTAGGTTTCATTTGTTATAAGAGGGTTCACAAAGATTATTTGATATACCGATTAATATTATTGTTCTAATTTAACTTAAGAATGAAATATCTAAATAAGACTGAAAATTATAGTAATTTAGGCTTTTGTAATTCCAATCCAAGAGATGAAAGTATGTTACAAGATCTGCAGATTTTTCCTGAGGTAGGTTCATAACATATCACGCAGTTTTTTATATTTTTTTTTCGTTCTTCATTTCCTAGTTTATCTTTTATTTTTTTGAAGGTTTGGAAGATATTAAATTTAATACCTGCGTGTTTCGTTTCTAAATCGTTAAGAAATTGTCGAACATCACTTCTCATCGAGGTTTCCATGTATGGGCAAGAGATCGATTGAAATCTAACCTTTTTTAAATAAGCATACAAAGCCACATCTTTTTCAGGAAGATGACATAAAGGTTTTACTTTTTCTACAAATCTATTTTTCTTACCTTCTAAAACAGATCCAATCCTACGCATTTGGTCGATGTCTCCTCGAAGAAGATTCATGACCATAGATTGTACTTCGTCATCTAGATTGTGGCCTGTTGCTAGCTTTGATGCATTAACCTTTTTAGCAATTAGGTTTAAGGCTTTTCTTCGAAGTATTCCACAGTAAGAACATGATGTTAATTTTCCTCCAGATTCTGATGCTTTGACGATTTCATCTAAGTTGTATCCGTATAATTCCTTAAAGGAGTAAGTATGATGTTCTATTCCAAATGTTTGACATTGTTCATCAGCTAATTTAATTGCTTCAGATCTATAATTGGAGATACCTTCATCAATTGTTATCGCTATGAGCTCAGATTTCGGGAATTTCTTTTCAATTTTATTTAAGATGCAGAGAAGAGAAAGACTGTCTTTACCTCCTGATACTGCAATCGCTATCCGATCATTAGGTGTAAACATTCTATATTTGGTAATTGTATGTGTGACATTTTTCTCGATGGATTTAATATAACATTTCCTGCAGAAGCTTTCTCCTGAATAGGGACGGAAGTAAATAGCTTCCTTTATGCAGAATGTGCATTTTTTCAATTAAACACCTTACAAAAGGACTAAATCGGGGTTATTCCATATGTGTTGAATGAAAACAGGACGTTTGAAACAATTAATGTGAGGAAAATTGCGTTAATTATGATTCTTGTTTCTTTGATTCGTTTTGTCATTTTTACTTTTAAAATAGCGTAAATGAAGCTTTCTCCGTCTAATGGAAAGAGCGGTATCATATTAAAAATTGCTAAGTTAACCATTATGATAAAAATCCAATTCAATATCATATGTACCTGATAGGATAATTGAGTATTTATCTCGCCCACTCGCATAGTATAATAATCTGTTAACCCACGTACTCCTATTATTCCTCTACTCGCGTTTTCTACACTTGATATTGTTACAACATTTCTAATTCCATTTGATGTTTCAATCACCAAAAGAGTTTCAGGTTCCACATTTAACATGAAGAATATGAATTCTGATACGTTACTTGTGTAATTTCCATTAACCTTGACTATAACATCCCACGGCCGTATTCCAGCATTAAAAGCGGGACCTTCTGGTTGTACATTCATAATTAACACTCCTGAAGTAGGCATAAAAAGAGTAAATGTAAGCAACATTGCTAACAATCCCACAATTATGTTACTCAATGAACCGACAGAGATCACCCTCAACTTGGAAACTAAAGAAGCTTTTTCAAATACCTTATCATCAGGTTCTACAAATCCTCCAAAAGTTATTGGCGCTACAATTATTCCTGAAGATTTTATCGGAATTTTCTCTAGGAATGCTATTATACCATGTGAGAGTTCATGAATTGTAACTGCTGGCACTATAGCAATTAGAATGTAGGGAAACCATCCTAAGCTTACAGTTATTCCGGGAAGGAGAGGAACCATAGCTGTAGCTTCTTGAGGTACGTAAAGGAATCGATATAAATTAAGAGTTAGGAAGTATATGGCAAGAACTATTTCGATGCAACCCACTATAATTCCTATGTTAGAGAAGATTCGCCATGATCTAGGTTTCGACTGAGCCGTTTTCTTTAGGAAGTTATTAAGTTTTGTTGTTCTAAACATAATATATAATGGATTAACTTCTAAATCATCTCTCTTTTTAGATAAACGTCGAAATATTACATATACGAAAATCCAGATCGCAAAGAGAACAAAAAGTAATTCTAAAGTTTCCATCATTTTTCACCTTTAACGAAAGAATTATTCTAAAATCTTAAACTTTTTACCATTTAAAGAAGAATTCTTCCATTTTTTATAGAAACACTGAAAATATTAAAATTTTTCTTCGATGTCATACTTAGACTTACCTATTCATCATTTCCAAAGAATAACATTTCAGTATTTAATTGAACATACGGAATGATCCAACAGGTTACACTCATTCATATAGGCTACTAGGTACCATATCCATAAGCCTGGTGGCTTCATCTAAACCAAACATAATGTTCATTGATTGCACCGCGTTACCCACATCACCCTTCATCAAATTATCTAATGCAGAAATAACACCAATTCTACCACTTTCATCATCAACGAAGAATCCTACGTCACAAAAATTGGATCCGCGAACATATTTAACATCTGGAAGACTTCCAGGACCTCCTGTCTTTTTTGCCCTTATTCTTACGAATTGTTCATTACTGTAAGCTTCTCTGAACACTTTCCAGAGTTCCTTCTCTTCTACTGTTCTATCCGGGTAAACATGACCAATACATTCAACACCTCTCACCATTGGAATAGCAAACATTGATGCAGATACTTTACTAGCCTCAAATCCTAACTCTTGTCTGACTTCTGCTAAATGTCTATGTTTCTTAACAGAGTATGGTCTAGCAACCCCTGATCTTTCAGAATGATGAGAAGCTCTTTTCGGTTCAGCTCCTGCTTCTGACGATCCGGTCATAACATTATAGACAATTGTAAATTCTATGGGTTCCTGTAGCTTAGTCAATGGATAACCCGCGAGAATCATCGCTGTTGAATTACACCCAGGACACGCTACATATTTTGCGTTCTTTATCTCCTGTCTATGGAGCTCTGGTAAACCATAAACATACTCGTTTAAGAGGTCAGGAAGTGGGTGCTCTCTTTTATAATATTCTCTATATAATGCTGGGTTTTTTAGACGGAAGTCAGCACTTGTATCAATTATTTTCGTATTGTAACCTACGAGGTCCTTAGTTATATTAAATGAAGCGCCTGAGGGGACCCCGATAAAGACTACATCGCTATCTCTTGCTTTATTAATTAACGTCTTATTACTTTCAATTAGAGTTGGATTCATGGGATCATACAATGAAAATTTTAAGTCAGTTAAACCTAATAGGTTCGGATGTTCTCTATGAATGGGTTTTCCTACTAATTTTCTTCTCCTAGTTGTTGCAAATTGAAGTTCTACATTTTTGTGTCTGGTTAAGACCTCTAATAGACTAAGTCCTGTGTACCCTGTTCCACCAATTATTCCTGCTTTAATCATTCGCGCCATATATAATCACCTCTACGAAATTAGAGACTTTACTTAAAACCTTTTATTATAATAATCTTAGATTATGTTTTCTATTCGTTCCTAAGTCTTCTTCGAATAATAGGGTTTGACGCAGCTATTTTTCTTAAGATGTTCTCAAATACCTCTTCATTCTCTAATTGAACTGAGAGAAGGATTCCTGTTCTCCCTACTTTTTTACGGCGCTTTAAGACTCTTATTCTTTCTTTTATAATCTTGATGCTGACCCCAATGATTCTTGCTACTTCTCTTTCCCTATAAAGAATTGAAGACGCCATATGTCCTTCCCCAGTTGGTTCAATGAACATTAACTCTTTATTGCATCCAGGCACTCGGTTATCTGCTTTAAGAGTATCGATCTCTAGATATCCCCCAAATTTATAAAATTCACGTTCTAAAGTACTAAAAGTTGCAAGAGGGAAGGTTACACACTTTTTCTCTTCAATGTCTAAAAAAATATGTGCTTTCGGAGTAGAGTTAGGTGTTGCTTGAGCGATTTTTTTTTTGTAGATTTCAAATCCACTACTAGTTAAAGCTAATTCGACTGAATAAGAAGATAAGACATAAGGAATAATAATGTCAATATCACTTTTAGGAGTTACATCACCTCTAACTACACTCCCATATATTCCAGAAACTATTCCTTTTAAGGCTAGGACATCCATAATTTCTATACTCTTCTCTCTTAACTTTTCCAGTAATTTCCAGTGAGAAAGATTATAAACCACCATAATCCTATCATCATAACTAGATTTCAGTTTCTTTACTTCCTTTTTTAACTATTACTTTTTTAAACATAGAATTATTTTTCAAATAAACACACGGAAAATACTAAACTTTTTCATATAATGTGTTCTTTTTTTAATAGAAACTATGCTAATTTATTTCAGTAGGTAATTGAAAAACGAAGGAGAGCAGCCAGTCCACCTAAACCCACTAATTGTTTACCTGCTTCAATTTGAGTATTTATTATCATTATTCTCCCACCCATTTTTTCAACTTTCAGCATCAGATCTT
>JAUWJG010000051.1 GCA_030607815.1 Candidatus Bathyarchaeota archaeon | reverse complement strand
TTCTCGTCTGAAACCCGGCAACAGTCTTCCAGTTCTTCTTTTCAAAGAGTTCTCTAGTCACTGTGGGGGTTAAATGATATTCTTCAAAGTTGTTTTGGATATCGGATAGTAAATCTATCTTACCGCCCAGTAGGAGGTCTTCCATGTTGAGGGTTTTTGTGACACCTGGATGTGTTTTATCTATTGTTCCAAAGACATGGTTTGCAGTGTCTTTCTTATCGAAGCTGTAGATTTCTGAAACATGTAATAATGCTATAGGTTGTCCTGTTTTTTCAGTTAATAGGACATCTTCATTTTCTGAGATAGATGAACGGATTGTTTTTGGAGCGTTTAGTACTATGGGGATTGTCCAGGGTGTTCCGTTTGTTAATCTACCTTCATGAACGACGCGTAAATAGTCTTGTTGTTCCATGAATCCTTCTAATGGGCTGAAAACCCCTTCAGCGATATTTCGAAGGTCATTTCTAGTTTCTTTATCAACAATTAGCTTTGGTATCTCATCAACTTCGTCTAGGATCTTTTCTCTTTGAGAAGGTCTTAAGATTCTATTAATGAGTTTTCCGCCATGAGGTTTAGGTAAAGAGTTTTCCATGATAGTTTTCTCAGTTTTCACTTTTTTCTGTTTTTAAAAAGGTGTGGATACAACATTCAGTCTTGCCTTTACCTGTCCATCTGCCTGTTCTTTCGTCTTCTCCTTGCTGGACAGGTCGAGTGCAGGGTTTGCATCCAATACTCATATATCCTTGATCATAAAGGGTGTTATATGGGAGTTTGTTATTTTGTATGTAATTCCAAACTTCCTTTTTTGTCCAGTATGTTAAAGGATTTATTTTAGTTAACGGTTTTCCGTCACCCTTGTAGTCTAACTCCACTACTTCAAGTTTTTGACGTGTCGTAGCTTGATCTCTTCTCAGACCAGTTATCCATGCATCGACTTCCTGTAGAGCTCTTCGGATTGGCTCTACTTTCCTCAGTTTGCAACAGACGTCAGGGTTTCGATCATAAAGTTTCGGACCGTACTTTAAGGTTTGTTCTTCAATGCTTAGTAGTGGGGAATATTCAATAAGGTTAAGGTTACGCTTTTTCTTTAAAGCTTCTTTAACATTGTCAGTTTCTTTAAATTGGAAACCGGTATTTATATAAAAAATCTTGATGTTGGGTTGAATTTGAGTTGCCATATCGATTAGAACTGTGTCTTCGACGCTGAAGCTTGAAGCTATGGCAATTCTTGGATAATATTTTTCTATACTCCAGCTTAATATCTCGCTTGGAGGAGTATCATTACTAAATTTAATGTCAACCATGTTGTGATTTCTTCCCATTTACAGTTTTCTTTAGTTGTT
Source organism: Candidatus Bathyarchaeota archaeon (assembly GCA_030607815.1). Taxonomy (GTDB): domain Archaea; phylum Thermoproteota; class Bathyarchaeia; order RBG-16-48-13; genus JAUWWH01. Next base: position 4,913 of record JAUWJG010000051.1, on the reverse strand, counting down.
TTGAATCATGATGTTGAAATATGTTGTGGAAATAACGGGGTTACAAATGGGTATAACGTTGTTATATAAAAAGTTTTCATAGATAATTTTATTGTTGTATATTTTATAGAATCTTGGTAATATTGAAGAATTTAAGACATAGCTGATTATAGAATGCTCTGTTAAATGTTGAATAAAATTCATTAAACGCAACATACAAATTTCTTTATCCATGAGGCGTGATGGTATCGAAGAAGAAATTATGTTTTTACGGTAGGCACTATAAGACATGAATCACAGGTGTCTGAGAGAGACGAATAACTTTTATGTATGGTACAGATTAAACCATTATGTCTTAGAACAGTGCATAAATCACATAATTTTTGTATAATATTAGATGAAGGAAAGGTTTCAGTAGCAAGATCCTTAGCAATTATGTTTATTTCTGATTTGGTTAAGGCATTGTTTTCTAGCTGCTTTATGTGTTTTTCTCCACGTTTAGATAAGAGGTAGTGACTGATGGTTGCTTGGGTAGTCCCAAGTTTTTTGGCAGCAGCGACTTGAGTTAAACCGTAAGTCTCTACTAATTCCTTAGCGATGAGTGATCTGCATGCAGGGAGGAAATATTTGACGACGATTTCGCATGGACTTTTGAACATTCTTATCACAAATAATATAACATTGTTATGCTCCTTAATAAATTAGATATATTTCACCCACAAATATTCCTAAGTGTAATATGTTACTGGAAAATATGTAAAACCTTATATGTTCTTTCAGATTCTTGAACAATAACAACGTTATAAAAGTGTTAGATATGGGCCGATTTAAAGCCTTAAACTGCAAAAAGTTTAGGAAGCGATACATCTCGAAAAAAATATACATATGTGCGGACTACTTACCAAGCGCAACCGGAGGCTAAAATCAATGTTATCTTTATCTGATGATGAACTTGAACGCTATTCTCGGCAGATTGTCTTTAGCGATATAGGGTACACGGGGCAACTCAAACTTAGAAACGCGAAAGTTTGTATAATAGGCGTAGGTGGTTTGGGTTGTCCAATTGCTACTCAACTTACGGCCATGGGTATTGGATATCTCCGGCTCGTGGATAGAGATGTGGTTGAACAGTCTAATCTTCATAGACAGTATCTATTTGACATGAAGTCTCTTGGGTATCCCAAGGTTGAAGTTGCTGCCAAGAAGTTGAAAAATTTAAATCCTGATGTAGAGATCGAACCGGTACCCATGTCATTAAATGTGGACAATGCTGTTGAAATAATTAAGGGAGTCGACATTGTTATAGACGGTTTGGACAGTATGGAGACACGTTATGCAATAAACAGAGCATGTGTCAAACTCAAGATTCCATACGTCTTTGGCGCAGCCATAATGAATTATGGAAACCTCTCAACAATAATTCCAGGGGAAACTCCATGCCTTGAATGCTTTTTTCCTGACATAAAAGATGAGACGTTACCTACATGTGGAACAGCAGGAGTACACCCTTCTGTCTTGGGAATAGTATCGAGTTTACAAGTCTCTGAGGCTACGAGGATAATAGTGGGAAAAAAACCGCATCTTACTGATAAACTTCTTTTAGTCGACTTAGATAAGACATCACTTCAAGAAGTAGACATTACACGAATGGATAATTGTCCAGTTTGTGGTATTAAACCAGGTAAAGCTCCACAACAGCTTAAGCGAAAATTCATTGAAGAGACTTGTGGGAGAAGTGGGAAGAGAACATTTGTAATAATTCCAAAAGAAAACCTAGATTTGAACATCAAAGATTTATCCAGATTCTTAAAGAATAGGGAAGCTAAAATCAGTGTAAAAGCGGATCTTGGAGTAACATTCCTTTATGACCAAAAAGTCACTGCTAGTATCCTCAAGAGCGGTGTCATGATAGTTAAGGGGCTGAATGGTGAGAAAGACGCCCTCAAAATCTTCTCAGATATCCTAAAAGATGGTCTAAATATTCCTTGGTCACGCATAGACTGAACTTAATTTATACTAAGAAACTTGAAAGTAATTGTTATCTTTAAAGACAAAACTATGTTGCCGAACTCACAAAGCTGATAAAAAAAAGATCGGTTTTATTGTCAACAATGTTAAGTTAATTGTGTTAAGTTCTTAACTAAAATTTTCAATCATCAAATTAATGAAAAAAAGCTTCAGAGAGAATGATAAGTATTACTTTTCTAGATACGGTCCTGCAAGCACAAACAAATATTTCAAGGGGGAGAATATTTCCATTTAAGATATTACTCTCCACCCTAACAGCTTTATAACATTTTTAAGCTCTTAGTCAATATTTTCGATTCTGGGAGGAATCGCAATTGCTGTTCTTGTGCTGGAGACACCGTCAATCGAGTGTATTTGAGCTATTAAACCCTGTAACTCTTTCATATGCGCAAGTTCAGCATAAACGAGGATGTCGAATATGCCAGTTACAGCATAAGCCATTTTAACATTTTTAATCTTTTTTCCTGAATCTGCTATTTTCCATGCCTTTCCCGGCTCTGAATTTATGAGTACGAAGACTGGTAGCATAAGTAACCCCTATAACATAACGTTGTTATATAAGTTAATCGTTATATATCTAAGGTATAATACTTATTGTTAATCAATCTTGTTGGAAGTTGATCATTTTTGATAGCATATGTTCTTATTAATACTGAAATTGGAACTATACAAGAAGTTTTAGAATCTATAAAAAAGATTAAAGAAATAAAGGAAGCGTATGCTCTCTTTGGGGTTTACGATATTATGACGAAGGTTGAAGCTGAATCTACTCAAGACCTGAAGAAAATAGTCACTTTAAAGATAAGACAGGTAGATAAAGTTAGATCAACCCTCACGATGATCATTATGGAATAAACGTAACCTTATTCCTAATATACTAAAGTTTTTCTAGAACTTACACTTTTCAAGAATTTTCTGCATCGTTCAGGGAGAGAAAGTGATCGAAAAGACATCTAAAAGAGTAGTATTCTATTGATCTCGGAATAAAATCCGTTGGGTTCATGTTATTCTATCGAGTAATCAAAAACTATGTCAGGTTTCAAACCAAGTATTCACAGAAGTATCTTCTTAGCTGAAGATGAAAACAGAAGTAAAACTGATCTAAAACCCCAATTTTGGAAGCTTTGTACACTGCTTCAATGTAGCTAAAATAGCTGATTTGTCTTCTTCACTTAATAATCATATGTTCTCAGCATCGTTTATAGTTTTGTCAAATATATTGCAGCAATTTCCCTTCGGGATAAGCTTTCCGTGAGGACACTTCCTTGGATGTTCAAGAAGTATACAGAGAGCATCTGTAAATTCCTCGGTCAGGTGATGTTCAATACCGCAAGCTATCCACTCATCCACATCAATATTAAGCGTCTGCTTCATAAGAAGTTCAACTAACCGATGATTTCTTACTACACGTTTCGCTATCTTCCGTCCTGCATCCCGAAACTTGACGCCTCTATATGGATAATACTTGACGAGTCCTCGTTCGACAAGCTTTTTATACATCTCTACTGTACTCGGTAGCGCTATATTCAGACGTTTAGCTAACCAACTCACTTTAGCAATATGGTTGCCTTCCTCTTCTGCCATCCAAAGAGTTTCTAAATACTCTTGCACACTCTCAGAGATTCTAATTTGTGGCTCTTTGGTTAAGATCTTCTTTTTCACTATTCTTTTCAACTCTTCTTTTGTTCAGCTTTAGAATGTTAGGAGCATAAATTTTTAAAAGGTATGTGCCTACCAGTAGCCAGTAACCCACGTAGACAATCACGCGTAGCAGCTCCGGATTCCCATCGTAGCCTACTAACGCCTTAAGGATTGAACCTATGGCGCCTTTCTCGTGTAAGGGATGGTTCACATCAGGAGGATTAATATTCCAAACATTCTCAACTATCGGTGGAAGTAAATCGGCTTCTATGAATTCATGGACACCATACCCTAAAAGCCCAGCTGCAAAGACGACAAGTATCACACTAGTGTACTTGAAGAATTTCTGAATATTCATTCTGTAAACTCCTCTCATCATAAGGAAGGAAAGCGCAAGTACTGTGCTGATCCCAAGCAAGGCACCCATAAGAGTTCCGAAGGGGTCAGTAGCAACCAAGGTGGTTAAGAAGAGAACTGTCTCTAAACCTTCCCTGAAGACCGCTACAAAAGCTAGTGATGTAATCCCGAAAATATATCCTGAGGTAATGGCTACATCAATTTTTACTTGAAGTTCACTTCGAATCTTTTGAGAGTTCTTAGCCATCCAGAATATCATGTATGTTAAAACCACTGTAGCTGTCACAGATGCTGCTCCCTCGAAGACCTTCTCAAATCTGGTTGGGAGACCGCCATATACCGTGAGTACAATCGCGCCTAGTATTAGGCTTGTGAAGATAGCTAATCCAGTTCCCAGGTAGAGGTATTTCTTCAGATCTTTTCTTCCGACCTTTCCCAAGTAAGCGAGGATTATGGAAACTATTAATGCTGCTTCAAGGGCTTCCCTGAACGTTATTACAAAACTTGCAATCATTTCACATCACCATTATTAGGCGCACCTAATATTAATAACATTGTTATATATGTTTTTTGGTTTTAACGGAAAAAATAGAAGTAACATAAATGATCTTGAATTTTTTTTTATCTCCAAGCTACAAAAATCTAGATTAAAGCAAGTGAACAACTAATATAGGAATGGGTGAAGAGAAATAGATTAATTGTTCACTGTTAAAAGGGGGTAGGGGTTTCTCCATGTATATCTTGTAAAAAATACAATGGTCCAATTATCTCGCAGATAACAAACTTATTGTCTAATTTTTATTTCCCAAACCCAAACCCAAACAACACGCAATAATTTTTAATATAACTTGGAAATATCCGTGCTATGTTTCATTGATATTTGCTGGTATGGGGGACGAGTAAATGGA
>JAUWJG010000008.1 GCA_030607815.1 Candidatus Bathyarchaeota archaeon | reverse complement strand
GTACCAGTCTTTTATTTTCTTCATCTGATTTCTTTATCCGGTAAAACAAATCCATTATCCATGCAAACTCTATATGATCATCGGGAAGTACTTTTATTTTTAAATCCGGATTTGGGTGTTTTTCAATATCTTCCCTTTATAAAAAAGGAAAACTTGAAACCAGATATGTCAGGAATTAGACCTAAACTTAATGGACCAAATGAACCTTTTAGAGATTTCATAATAAAGCATGAAGAGAATATTGGTTTCCCAGGTTTAATAAATCTAATAGGTATTGAATCGCCAGGATTGACCTGTGCTCCTGCAATAGCTAAGATGGTTGATAAAATTGTAGACAAAATATTATCATGAACAAATTCGTAACATTCCCTGTTCTAAACATTGTTTCATTCAGCTAAATTGTTATCAAGTTGAGTTCATAGTACCTCGTTTCAAAAAAAAGGTTTGAGTGTAATATACCCATAAAAGAAAATATTACATAAAAAATATGAATTGGAACAGAAAACATCCAGGTTAATGTATTATTGTTAAACTATTATGACATTATCTATTCCAAAGTATCTCTTTGCTAATAAACGCGTTCTCTCCGCTGTTTTCCCATTCTTTCCTATAGCGATCCCTTTATCACGTTGATCGATTGTTACCACCGCTACTTTTTTATTATCCAACCTTTCTGTGATACGAACTTCTTTAACATGTGCTGGAGAAAAGGAATTTTTAATAAATTCAATTGGAGTATCAGCAGACTCTACGATCTCAACATCTTTCTGTACCATATCGCGCATAAGTTTTATACGAGAACCATGTCTGCCAATAGCACGACCTGCGTTTCCAGGTTTAACGATAAGGATTATTCTATCTCGTTTATCATCAATAATGCAGTCATTGGCCAGTTCACCTGTTAAATTTTCGAAAAGAGCAATGTATCGCATTTCGTTACCAGTTAATCGAATTCTCTGAACCATTTTAATTCGTATTCCTTTGAAAATTGTTATATTTATTAGACTTATATTGTTTTTATATTCATTCTGTCTCTGAAGTCGGTATCGTTAACATTCTGAGGAGTCGAGAGTCAGCAATTTCCCTGATAGCTAAAGCAGAAATAGTAAATTTTTTACCACAAGCCAAACTTAGATCTAAATTAGTGCCATTATAGGTATATAAGGGAATCTCTGAAAGTTTAGAACAATGTTCTATGTCATTCCGAAAGTTACTGGGGCTATTGGAAGCAAGAATTATTGCTGTTGCTCTTCCATTTCTAGCCATACGGAGTGTTTGCTTCGAACCAAAATAGATTTTCTTAGATTGAATTGCCAATCTGATAACTCGATCAAGATCAATCATCAATATTATTCTCCAGACAGGATCTTTAATAAACTAGCTTTTTATTTCTATTTCCTCACTATTGTTTTTACCTAGCCCCATAAAAATTTCGATTATTCCCGTTCCGACAGGAATGTTCTGACCTACTATCACAGATTCAGTAACGCCTTTAAACATATCCCTTGTTCCTTTGGTAGCAGCATCTACCAGAGTTGGTACTGTTATTTCAAAAGCTGCTCTTGCAATAACACTAGATTTTTTACCACTTACACCATGTCTTCCGATTTGTAAAACCGTACCATTCGCGGTCATAATATCAGCGACCAGCATTACATGTCTAATATCGACATCCAGTCCCTGTTCTTCAAGAACACCTCTAGCTTCTTTGATAAGTGAATTGCGAGCAGCTTCTATGCCCAGGGTTTTAGCTATTTCATGAACATTATTTGTTGAAGTTTTATTTGTATCTACGCCTGGAACCTTGAGAACCTTAGATAGATTTGAACCATCCGTATTTATTAGACATGTACTTTTCTCTTTTGTAACAAGGGCTCTTCGGACCCCAGGAATCCCTTTAATATGCGTTAAAGGAACTTTAGATAAAAGTTTACTTAAATCTGCAATTTCTTCAGGAGTTATGATGACAGTATCGCCATCTATAGTTACAGCACAGTTTTTGTAAATAAAAGCATTCTCAAGTTCTTCTCGGGTAATACCTCTATGTTCCATCCGTTTCTCATCTATTTTCAGCACTATAGATGCTTTTATGGGATCCATGTAAATGACGGAAGAGATTGCATCGGCAGTTGAATAAACTATTTTTTCAGCAATCTTTGTAGATTTCTCAATTGTAGCACTATGTTCCTTATTGAGATAAACGTTCATAATCGGAGTTGATGGGTTTTTTCTAGCATCCACTATTTCAATAAGGCGAGGTAACCCTAAAGTAACGTTCATCTCTTTTATACCAGCATAATGAAAAGTCCTCAGGGTCATCTGAGTTCCAGGTTCACCAATAGATTGTGCTGCTACAATTCCAACAGCTTCTCCAGGTTCAACTTGACCGTTTTTATAGGAAGCTAAAACGATCTGAATCAGTTGATTGAAAGCCTTTATGTTTAGTTTTGTTTTTGATGTATTAGTTCTAAGTTCTGTAAGTAATAGAGGAGTTAACGCATTCTCTATTTTCAGTAATTCTTGTTTAATATAGGCCTTTGTTACAGTTTTTCCTTTAGACATTGTTAGTTTGAGAGTGTCAATGAGTCTTTCAATATTAATTGCCTTGCCATGATCACTTTTCGCAGGGTCTATTCCATCATCACCGTATCTAAATTGAACAATATCTCCTTTAGAATTACGAACCGTTCCATCCGCTTCAACTTTTAGAAATTCTAGAGCATTTATCAATCTTCGTTGCATATAACCACTCTGTTGTGTACGAACAGCGGTATCAACGAGTCCTTCTCTTCCACCAGTAGCATGAAAGAAGAATTCGATTGGATCAAGACCGTCTCTATAACTTGAGACAACAAAACCTCTTGCTCTTGGAGATTGATCTCTTGGTTCAAAATGAGCAAGGGTTCTATTTTTATATCCTCTAAAGATTCGTTTACCTCTAACGGATTGCTGCCCTAAACATGCGGTCATTTGACCTATGTTTAAACTAGATCCACGGGCACCTGTTCTCGTCATTATGATACCGTGATTATCCATTCCAAAAAATGCGTCTGTAATATTTCCAGATTTATCTCTAGCTTTTGAAAGTTCATTCATTATGAATATTTCAAGTGATTCTTCAAGTGTTTGCCCAGGAAGCCTTGATAATGTTCCTTGGTCATACTTTTCTATTAATTCATGAACTTTTTTATTTGTCAAAGTTATTAACTTGCTTATTTTTCTATGTGTCTTTGGTGATAGATCAAGTTCATCAATTGAGTATCCAAAGCCCCTCATAGTAAGGAATTCTTTGAGAAGTTTACATATAGAATTTAAAAAGTTACTTGCAATTTGTGTACCATAATCTTTCACGATTCTGTGGTAAATACTCTCAGATTTTTCTGCTCCAATAGAATTTTCATCAATTACTCCGCTGTGTAAAATTCCATCTTTAACGATAACATATGCATCATTTTCACAATCAGCAAATTTACAGCGATGACAACTCTGACATATGCTTGCTTTTAAGACGTAATTGAAGCCTTTAGGTAAGAATAGACTGAAAATTTGTTTTCCACTCCAAAGAGGTTCTGGTTTTTTGATTACGGGTTTAGGAATGGAACCTTGATAGTTCGTTGCCATGAGAATTCTATAAGTTTCTTCCTTTGTGAGCTTGGTTGTGCTCTTTGTTAAGACGTATGAAGCTGTGATGAAATCTTTTGTAGCCCCTATCACAGGACCACCATATCGTGGAGATAGAATTTGGTCTTGAACTTTCATTAGAAGAGCTGCTTCCGTTTGCGCTTCTTCTCTTTGAGGAACATGAAGATTCATTTCATCTCCATCAAAATCAGCATTATACGGGGTACAAACAGCAAGATGAAGTCTAAACGTTTTATATGGCATAACTTTAACCTTATGTGCCATAATAGACATTCTATGGAGAGAAGGCTGTCTATTGAAGATAACGATATCGCCATCCATTAATTGTCGTTCCACGATAAAACCTGGTTGTAAAAGCTCAGCTACTTTTTCTCTTTCGGAGACAAATTCTAATCTGACACGTCTTCCATCTGGTCTAACAACATATAAGGCACCGGGATATTTCTCCATTCCATTTATTACAAGTTTTTTCATTGCTTCAATGTTCAAATAATTCAATCTTTTTGGAATTGTTAATTGTTTAGCAATTGCTAAGGGAACACCAACTTCATTTATGTCAAGGTTTGGATCTGGAGATATTACGGTTCTAGCAGAAAAATCAACTCTCTTTCCCGAGAGATTACTTCGAAATCTTCCTTCTTTTCCTTTCAATCTTTGAGAGAGAGTCTTTAGAGCTCTGCCCGATCTGTGGCGAGCAGGAGGTATACCAGAGGATTCATTATTAAAGTATGTTGTAACGTGATATTGGAGGAGTTCAGATAAATCTTGAACGATTAAGGCCGGAGCTCCAGCGTCAATGTTCTCCCTCACTCTATGGTTAATTCTAATGATGTCTACTAATTTATGAGTGAGATCATCTTCTGATCTTATTCCAGACTCAAGAGTTATAGATGGACGAACATATACTGGTGGAACTGGAAGCACTTGAAGAACCGCCCATTCGGGGCGAAATGCTTTAGGATCTAGACCTATAAGGGTTAAGTCATCAGGTAAAATTCTTTCAAGTCTTTCCCTTATCATATTAGGTGTTAATACATTAACACTCTTGTCATCTAAAATTTCCTGATATGATGTAGGTTTGGTAAATTTAATTTTATAATTAGGGGCACCACAATGCGGACAAGTTAAATTCTTTTTCGTCTTTATTCCAATATTTTTAAATGAAAAAGAAGACTGTGAACCAAGGTTTTTTATTTCATTTTCAATTTTCAGACGATACACTTCGAGAATTTCATTCGGAAGAGGAATTCTACCACAGTTTCGACAGGTCATATTAAGAAGTTTGTGGATGAGTTTAGCAAAACTTGGATGAAGAACCGGAACAGCTAATTCAACGTGACCAAAATGCCCAGGACAAATAGATGCAGTATTGCCACATGTCTGACATCTCTGTCTTGGTTCCAGAGTTCCAAAACGGCCGTCCATTAGACCAGATGTTATTGCTACACCATCTTCATCGTATGTGTCAGCCATAAAGACTTCTGCTACAGAGAGTTTTCGAATAATACTTGGTGAGAAAACACCAAAAGATATTCCGTCGACAAGTTTAGATCTTTCAGCTTCAACTAGAGCCATTTTATGCTTTCCTCCTTAACATTAACTTTGGTGAAATACAGAGGGACATTAATTCTTGAAGTAGAAGCTTAAAAGCATAAGATACAACAACTGATGAAATGTGTCCTTGTTCATCACAAATTTGGCAAAAATATTTACGTTGTTTAAAATTGTAATAAGCCAAATACCCACATGTTTCACAGATATAGATTATACTCCTATCTGACTCCTCTAATAGTCGATCTTTCAGGAGTAAAGCTGCTCCATGTCCAATTAAGCAGTCTCTTTCCATTTCTCCAAATCTTAATCCTCCACCTCTTGACCTGCCTTCTGTTGGTTGTCGTGTAAGCATCTGTACTTGACCTCTAGCCCTTGCATGCATTTTATCTGCGACCATATGGTGAAGCTTTTGATAGTATATTAATCCAATGAAGATTTTAGCTTCAAATTTTTCTCCTGTTATTCCATTATACATAACTTCTGTACCGCCATGTTGAAATCCAAGTTTTTTAAGACTATCCCTTATCTCTTCCGGTTTTTTACCGCTAAATGGTGTTCCATCTACAATCTCACCTTGTAAAGCAGCAGCTTTGCCAGCAATAGATTCAATGAATTGACCTATAGTCATACGAGATGGAAACGTATGGGGATTAATAATCACGTCTGGCACTATACCCGCCACTGTGAAAGGCATGTCCTCTTGGGGTACAATCATACCCATAACACCTTTCTGTCCATGGCGAGATGCGAATTTGTCACCTAATTCAGGTATACGTTGATCTCTAACTCTGACTTTTACCAGTTCACTACCTTCTGCGGAGACCATTAGAAAGACGTCATCAACAATACCTACACCCATGTGTTTCATAGTAACAGATGTATCTCGCCTTGTAGGTCCCTTAACTTCAAAGTCTCTGAATTCTTCTAAGAAACGAGGTGGACTTGTCCTTCCAACAAGGACATCATTTCTTTCAATCTGAGAAGAAACACTAACGAGACCATCATTCTCTAAGAAACGAAAGTATTGTTCACCTCTAAAACCTCTCGTTCCAGCTTCAGGAATCCCAAATTTATCCCTTAACCCACCAAGATAACGTTTGCTTTCAGCTTTATAAACTCTAAAGAATGTAGATCGACCTAATCCACGGTCGATAGATGATTTATTGAATACTAATGCATCTTCCATATTATATCCTTCAGAAAGTACTGCTACGACATAGTTTTGACCAGGAGGTTTATCAGTGTAGCCCAGGATGTCCATCGGTTTTGTTTTAACAAGAGGTTTTTGGGGATAATGGAGAAGGTGTGATTGGGTATCAACACGATTCTTAAAATTAATACTGTAAATCCCTAGCGCTTGTTTAGACATAGCTGCTTCATATGAGTTTCTGGGTGATTGATTATATTCAGCATATGGTATAATTGAAGTTGCAATGCCCAAGATCGTGGAGGGAGCTATCTCTGAGTGAGTATGTTTAAGGGTAACTTTCGATGGGTGTAAAGCAATAAAAGCATTTTCCTCTTCTTCAGCATCAAGGTACTCAACGATACCTTCTTTGATTAGATTTGACCATGTCAGTTCTGAAGATTTTAATTTGGTAATATGTTCTTGTTTAAGTTTAGATTCACCGTTTTCAACAATAATAAGTGGTCGCCTGACTCTTCCAAAGTCACAAGTAACTATGATTTCTTTAGAAATAACATCATTATCTTGGTCTGTGTAGTAAGCGATGTTAGCTTCAGAACTGATTAACCCCTGTCTTCGCATATGTTTAAAATTATTAACAACAGAGTTCGGACTATTGGTATAGCCTATTAAAGCACCATCAACGTAAATTTTGATATCATGAGCTCTGATTTCATTATTCACTTCTTTTGTAGGAACGACATTTAATGTTAGAAGTGCTTCTTTTATCGCACCTGTATTAGTGCCAACGGAGATATTAGCCATAAGAGCAAGATTTTTAACAAGTCCACAATTGGATCCTTCGGGTGTTTCATTAGGACATACTCTGCCCCAATGTGTTGGATGTAAATCTCGAGCTTCAAAGTTTGGTTGACTACGGCTCAGAGGTGATTGTAAACGTCGTAAATTACTCAAAGTAGAAATGCAGTTAGTTCTATCGAGAAGCTGAGTTATCCCAACTCGCCCATAACCCCAGTTACCCGTGGCAATGGCATGTTTTATTCGACCGGTTATAATACCATGTCGAACAGCAGCGGATATGGTAATTTTTTTCCGTCTAGCACTCATCCGTTCCAATTGATATTTAATATCTCGACATAGATTTCTGAACGCGAGACGAAAGAGGTCTGCGAGCAAGGACCCAGCTAATTTTAAACGTTTATTTGCATAATGATCTTTATCATCCTCTTCTCTAAATCCTAATTTTAATTCGATTGACCTTGAAGCCATCTCTCCCAAAAAATAAGCTTTTTCAAGACGTTGTTCAGGAGTATTTCCCACGTGTGGAAGAAAATTCCGATCTAAGAGGCTGTAAGCTCTTCTAATTCTGTACTCCGCAATTTGTCCATAAGAAGCTCTATTCCCAATATATGTAACAGCTTCAGCAATAGTATTTATTCCTAAAGCTTCATCAAAAGAGGGCTCTAGTAAGCTTTGAACTGTTTTATTGGTTGATACAATCTCTACGATTTCTTTATCTGATTCTATTCCTAAAGCTCTCATAAGAATAACAAGGGGGATTCCAGCAGGAAGACCTGGAATTGATACAGTTAGAGCCCCCTTTGATTTAACCTTACAGGTTATTCTAGCTCTAAAGCCTACAGTTCTAGAGAATACTTTAGCATTATAGATAGGCTTACTTCCACTTGAATCTATATCTACAAGGATTCTGTTTGGAGCTAAATCTTCTAATCCGACAATCACTCGCTCAGATCTATTTATAATAAAGTATCCGCCCGGATCTTTAGGGTCTTCTCCAACTGACATTAATTCCTCAGAGGAGAAGTTGCTTAGCGAACATAGATTAGATTTTAACATAATTGGAAGATCACCAATATGGACGACTTCAAAACTTTCTTCACGTTCATCTTTAACGATACTCATCTCCAGATATAATGGCGCAGCATACGTGAGATTTCTAAATCGCGCTTCTGAAGGAAATATTGGATGATCTGACCCATCGACTTCAATGACTCGGGGTCTTCCTATTTCTAATTTTTTAAGTTTAACTTTGAAAGGGTAATCAGCTGCATATATTTGAATTTCGTCCTTCTCATAAATGATTTTTTGCAGTTCATTTTCAACAAAATTATTATAGGATTCTAAATGTTGTCTTACTAACCCTTTTTCTTCAAAAAAAGATTCCATTAATGTCCACAAATCAGAGTGAGAGATAACCAAGTTTTTATATACTCCCTTGAGAATTTCTTTATTAGATCAATCCACTACATAACGATAAGCTATTGCTTTCCCAGCTGTGGGACTTTTTCTCATTATTTTAATAATGTTACCTGTTTTTGCATCAATAGCTCTAGCCCCTGGATCTGAAGCTTTAATATGAGGTAATTGGTATGGTTTTATTCGGTATTGTTTAAGAATACTTTGGGCTTCTTCTTCGGTTAGAAGAATATGTTTAGGTACTAACACATGATTAAATAAATTATATTTTTTTTGAGGCAAGTAAACATACATCCCCTTTAATAATTACTCATTGAAAATTAGTTTGTTACTGGATTATTGGATGTTCTAATCAAGACACAGAGGCACCCTCAAATCGTATGAGGATAATGTTTTTAGCAAATGAGAAACTTATAAAGGTTGCTTTATTTTTAACAGGAAATCTAGTTAAATAATGTATATATTGATTTATCAAACATTTTTTTAACAGTATTTTAACTCAAATTAAATAAATCAGTGTATTAATATGGAAAGAAATTATTTTTGATAGGCTATGATAGTTAGAATGTATTTTTTTTCGTTAATTGTGGTTACTAGAGAACATGTTAAGATCATTGTCAATCTAACCAGTTCCAAGTTTTAGTAAGATACAAATGATTTAAAATCGTTTATTATGAAGTTATAGAACATTAAGGCTATATTCAATTTTATGAAATAATAGTTAGAAGAAAACAAAAATGATTGTGACTCATCAACTTAAAATAAAGTTATATTTCAATCTAACAAATAGTTTTTTTTCATATTGTTGAGAATGTTAATTAGAATGTTTCTAATTAAAAGGGGATAATTCGATCAATTATATTAATACAAAACGACATATAACTTCTATTATAAGTCAATTTTTAGTATGCGAGAAAGATATTTCAATATTACACTAACTGCGTTTTCATCTGGGGATTCAGCCTCTCCCGAAGTTGATTCAGTTTTCCCAAATAGACATATTGATTCAATGCTTCTTAATTTAGCCAATCCAAAAACTAAACCAGAAAATCCATAAAAAGATCCTTGATATTCAACTTCAAGCCCATATTTTTCTTTCAGCTCTTGTATGAGCTTCAAGTTGGTTGCTGCACAGCAAATCTCATTTCCCTTCCCACCATGACCAGCCAATACAATCATCTTTTTAACATTATATTCTTCGAAAAGATCTAAAACTTTTTCAGCAACTGCATATTGACCGTTAAAATTTGCGTGGTACCCATTAATAAGAAGAAGATCTGGAAAAGTTGAAGAATGAAACTGAATTCTTGGAAATGCTAGTTCACTTTTTCTTATACTCACACCAGCGTCTCCAAGTAATCTTGGATGTGAAGCATAAGACGGTTTTGTATGAAAAATAAGAGGGAAATATGTAGAGTATAATTCAGCAATTAACTTAGCTTGAAGTTTTTTCACTAAATAATCGATTGTCAATTTTCCAATAGATCTTAAACCCGGTGAACCAACGATTGCAATTGGTTCATTTAGCTTGGAGTTTCTAAAATGTTTTACCCAAATAGTTTTAGACATTTTAAATCCAAATAATTAAGAGATATATCGCGAGAAATTCTTTGGAGTAGTATTTTGGATCTGTTTAAGCATCAGACTTTCAGCTTCTTCCAATTTTGTGATGAATTCAGAAGTTTGATCCACTCGGCTTTCTATAGGAGCCATATCCACCTGGATACCTAACATTTGCGTAAGAACATTCAGTACAGCTCTTGCAGCCTTAATATCAACTACAGTGTGTCCTGAAGGGGTTTGGTATCCACGAGTTTCACCGAGTAGGCACATTCCATTAAGTTCTTTTGTCTTTGCTAATCCAATAATTAACCCATTTGTACCGCCTATATTACCATTCCCCATTTGTAGTACGCCATATGTTTTCATCTCTTCAATCAGTATAGGATCAGTTGCTGCTCCATAAACCCGAGGTACCTCAACCGGTTTATCACCAACATAGGCCGCTATTGAGTATAACTTTTTCACTCCAAAAGTAAGGAGTGTGTTTAAAACTTCTTCAGCTATTATAAACTGTCCCTCCGGTGAAACTGCCTGAGTGTTTCCAGTGAATAGTATTAAATCATGTTTAAATTTTTTATCTTTCCAGAAATACAACTCGTTTTTCATCAATTCAACGAGTCCATCTTTGTTAATAAGTACGTATGAAGGAAAAAAGTGTGAATACACTTCACCGAATAAAACTGCATTTAAGTCCTTAATAAGATAGTCAATAGTTACTTTCCCGACATGTCCTATTCCAGGAAGACCGCAAATTAGGTAAGGGTCCTTAAATTTCATCTTTTGTTTGAGAATAATTTTGACATTCATATATTATCATCTATGACATAGTATACGTTATATTAACCACTGATTTTATATACATTAAGGTATTTTCAAGATGTGATTCAATATTATGGGGGAATGAAAGGTTAATAAATGTAACACAATTCCTCCGTCAATATGAAGCTGAAAACACAAAAATTAATTACAAAGTAGGAATCAAACAATTTTTCAATCTCATCTATCCCACACTTAAAAACGAGAATTTAGATACAAAAGCCGAAAAATATATGAGTGAAAAAAGAGATTACCAAGAAGATATTCTCAATTTCAAAGATAGCCTACATGATAAAGCACCATCAACAAAGGGATCAAGGCTCAACGCAGTAAAAGTCTTCTTAGACGATAATGGAATAAAGTTTCCTAAACGGTTCTTTAGAAACGTGAATAGTAAAAATGTTGATTCTATAACGTGGGAGAAAGTTCCAAGCAATAACGAATTAAAGAGAATTATTGAGTATCTACCTTTACAAGGTAAAGCATTAACATTAGTCTTATCATCTAGTGGGATGCAAATTAGAGAAACGGTTAGGATAAGATTAGGCGATATTGAATTCGACCATTATCCCGTGAAGATTAAGATTCAAGGGGAACATACAAAGACGGGAAAAAAAAGGATTACATTCATTTCTCCAGAAGCTAAAGAAGCGGTACAAGAATGGCTCAAATATCGAGACAAATACATGGAGAGAGCTAAACGTAGAACTCCTAAAGTTTTTAGAAAAAATAAAGGAGATCTTTTATTTCCATTTCGATCTGAAAATTTTAACATGATATGGAGAAATGCTTTAGATAAAGCTAACTTATTCGAAATCGACAAAAAGACAAATAGAATAATGATGCGGCCGCACAATTTGAGGAAATTTTTTCGATTGAGGGTGGGACGTTATGGTCAAGATGAAGCCGAAGCGATGATGGGGTATCAAACAGGATTGAACGCGATTTATGCTCGATTTGATGATGCAGAAGAACGACTTGAGGAAGTTTATAAAAAATCAATTCCAGACCTATCGATCAATCAAAAGGGAATTCAAGTAAATGAAGCATTGAACAACACAATAAAAGAACTCAAAGACAAAATTGAAGATAATGAAAAAAAAAGGTTAGATGACTACACAAAACTAGTGTTTATAACAGCTAAACTAGAAAATCTAATGATCAAAAATGAAAAGCGGACGAAGGAAATTGAAGAATTAAAGCGGGATCTCCATAACTGGAAGAAGACAGTACAGGATTTTGAGAAAAAAATTCATCATTTAATTTCAAAGAACCGCAAATTAACTGCAGAAGAGGAAGAGTAACAGAGAAAAATAAAATCTTTTAGGCACGATTTGAAAGCTAAGGCGAGAAAATAAACTAGCATATTTCTAATTTATCTATATTTTATCGTAGCAGGTTCATTTATGGATGTCAACTAATTGGTGAGGTATTAAAATGCTTCAATCGATTAAGGCGAATATAATGCTCTTAAACTGATATAGTTCAAATTTTTCAACATATTTAGGTCTTCTTCCGATTTTTTTTCACGCATTTCTAATTCCTCCATACAGTTTTCAAACTTCTCTAACCATTTCACGATTTCACCGTCAATCTGACTAAATTCACTGTAAAATTTAAGATTATAGCAGACTTATTTGCTCCGGATGTTAGACAGGAGAGTGGATATAATGCCGAGAGAAGGATAATCTCAATTCCTGAGGATATTAGAAGATTTATCTAGGAACATCTAGAACTCGCTATAAATCAATGAACGCTTACATAACCAACATGGTAAGGAGACTCCTCAAGAAAACTCTTCCGAATGGTTGCAGTGATCAAAAATAATATGAGAAAAAATGACAAAATGTTAATTATCCCAGTAATTTATAGTTTCTATTCAATTATAAAAAAGTTAAATACATAAACTGAAGCCTAGGTTCCGAGAGGGGATAGATTTAGCTAGCTAGTGCAAACGACCTATAAGCCACGAAGCCTATATGGCTAGAAATGCAGCCTAATCAAGAGAGGAGCCGGATCAAGCCGGGCATCCACGTAAAAATTGTCTTGAAGCAGCACCAGCGAAGCGGTAAATTGACAGAGGGTATCGTCAAGGATATACTCACCAACAGCTCAACGCATCCCCACGGAATCAAGGTAAGACTTACAGACGGCAAAGTCGGTAGAGTACAATCAATAATAAAATAATTTAGCAGCTTGGTTGACCTACGCACGCTATACAGTCCATTTTATTTTGAAGCCTCGAAATTCTCCCTTGTAGTCCTCCCATTTTAGCTCTACGTCTTTGACTCTAGCATGGTGGGTGCCTTTTCGACAAAACTCAATAATTTTTTTAACCGCTTCCTCTTCCCCCTCAAGAACAGCTTCAACTCTACCATCATAAAGGTTTCTTACCCAACCCTTCACACCTCGTTTCTCCGCCTCTCTTTTAGTTTCCGACCTGAAAAAAACGCCTTGAACCCAACCAGAAACAAGGACGCGGAGTCTAACGTGCACAATTCACACCTTAAGTTTAATGATAATTATTTGATGAATAACTTTTAGCCTTACTTAGAAATTTCCCTCTACTAACAAAAAAAGTCGTTAAGATTACCCAAAGTCGAATAGAGATAAACCGTAAAAAAAGAGAATTATTTTTGTGGATTTCACTAACGGATGTTATTTGTATTCACCAACGGTTACTCTGTGTTCATCTCACGTTTAATCTTTGTTTAACAATCGTTAAAAATTATACTATAAAAATGAAGATTAATTATATTTAATATCTATACAATTTAAGTACATATTTGTCATAACAATTATGTTCACCAGTTGCGTATTAGAAGAAAAACGTTTAACCTTTTTGTAGATCACTCATTTAAATATGCCCTAGTAAACAAAAAAAATAAGTGAAAATTAGGTTTGTAAAACTGTTTTGAGATTGTAAAAGACGAGAAATGACAAGTTTTTAGGTTTATTCTAAAGTCTTCTTTTTCGTTCAATCGCATATGATGAAATCAACGTTATTATTAAAATATAGTATATTAAAAATATGTAAAGCGACCGAGTTTGATGAAAAAAAATGAATTAGATGGCGAGCCCGGCGGGAATTGAACCCGCGACCACCGGATTTCTTCCAGAAGATAAAAGTTTCATCAAGAGTATACCTTTCGTTAATCCCTTACCGATGCTCTTCCTTTCTGAGCTACGGGCCCCCTTAGGTTATGTGTAGTAAAGTGTTCAATCTAGTTTTAAGTTTTTTTGAAATTATCTAGAAGTATAGCTTAAAAAGGATTATGGTCCCGCGGGGGCGAGTTGAACACCCGACAATCCGGTTTCTGTACGCCTAGTAGCTGAATAACTCTTACCATAGGGTAAATGTCTACAGCCGGAAGCTCTACCAGGCTGAGCTACCGCGGGATATGAAAGGTAAAGAGAGGAGGTTATATTTATTTGTAAAGATTATCCGAGATTATTAAAATAATAAAAGAGATTAAGTTCAACATATTTTAGAGTTTTTTTACTACATAACTTTTTAAAAAAGAAGGTTAGAAAATATTTAAACAAGGCAAGATATATTTATGAGTTTAATGTTACTAACGGTAAGCCCTGGTAGTATAGTCCGGTCATGAAGAAGGAGGACCAGTCTCTTTTCACTGGAATAGTATGTTCGGCTGTCGCCCGATCGACCCGGGTTCAAATCCCGGCCAGGGCGCTTTTTCTCTTTCGAAAATAAGATATGGAATATTTAACAGTAAAATAAAAAAAAAGGAAAAATCTCGAGAAATAATCACTGTGAAGTGAATCAAGTATAGGATCATAATTTAAGATAACTGAAAATTTATTGCTTGTGATATTTCAGAGAACTTAGTAATATTTACCTCTAGTCGTGATTGGCCATACAGCAGCTAATTTCTTATCTTTGATAACAAATAGATTATCATGTAAGCTTACGCAAGTGCAACAGTGGCTTGGGATAAATTCTAACTTTTGACCCCACTTTAACTTCTTCCGTAATACACTTCTTTCCTTAAATAAAACCGTCCCATGTTCTTCAGAGAGACTAACGCCATCACAGTCTATTATTTCTCCATCCATTCTTACAAGTGGTGAACCAAAACCTGACGACATCACCTTCAATCCAGCATCTGTAATAACTCTATCAGAGAAGTTACAGCCAATAATTTGCGTGAGAACTGAAAGCGAAGACTTAAAGTGAACATCATTCACTGTTTTGAATCCATATCCTGAACCTTCAGGACCAACCCCAAACACAAAAGAACCGGGTTCTATCTCTGTAATACCTGAATATGTACCCGTCACTGTGTATGTTCCCGTAGATCCAGCACTAACAATTTCTACATCTATACCAACGTCCCTAATCATATTAGCCGTGTCTACTGTGAGCTTATTCCTCTGGAGGGCAAGTTTCATATTCACCGGACCCTCGTAGCCATATAAACCCCTGAATTTCAAGCCTTTCAGGTTCACGATCTTCTTCGCCAAGTCAACAGATGGTTTACCAGGTATTGTTCCACATCGCCCATGTGATAGCTCAATTATGACATGTTGTTTAATACCCCATCTAAGAGCTGCTTTTGATAGAAGCTCAGCAGCAGCTACATTGTCGATCGCAACTAATACTTTTGACTCCCCCATAGCAACGTTCATACCAACTAACCGTTCTATTTTTCCTGGATCAGCTAACTCTTGACTGATAAGAATATTCTTATCGCCATAAAGAACTCCAGCATTGAGCAAAGCCTCAGCCTCTCCAAGCTTCTGAGTCATTAAACCTATTGCGCCCGCTTCCAAAAGTTTATTGCATATAGCTGCAGATTTAAAGGTTTTCGCGTGAGGTCTTACATTAATACCAACTTGTTTTGCGAACTTGAACATTTTCTTTATATTCCAATGGAATTTGTCCAAGTCCAAGAGTAACGCAGGAGTCTTAATTTCCTGTATAGATTTACCTATCGGATACATATTCATGTAACATCAATTAATAGAGTGAGGTTAGTGTTTAATAATGAATTGGGATAATTCTATATAAAAATAATAA
Organism: Candidatus Bathyarchaeota archaeon; assembly: GCA_030607815.1. Classification (GTDB taxonomy): domain Archaea; phylum Thermoproteota; class Bathyarchaeia; order RBG-16-48-13; genus JAUWWH01. Next base: position 1,959 of record JAUWJG010000008.1, on the reverse strand, counting down.
TTTAAATGAATTCATTAATTATAGGGTGAAAAAAATGGATGATTCTTCAATGGAATGGCCAGCAAATGAAGAAAGGCAGTACCACATAAATTGTAAAGCTGGGGATCTCTCAAAATATTTACTTGTTCCTGGAGACCCGAAAAGAGTTGAAAAGATCGCGAATTACTGGGATGAAGCAAAAGAGATAACGCATCATAGAGAATTTAGATCTTTTACGGGTAAATATAAAAATGTTAAACTTTCCGCTATTTCAAGTGGAATTGGTCCTTCAAGTATGGCAATAGTAGTTAATGAAGCAGCTAATATTGGTGTTGAGAACTTCATAAGAGTAGGAAGTACAGGAGCCATTCAGGAAAATATTGAATGTGGAGATCTTATAATATCCACAGCCGCTGTTCGCCTAGACGGAACAAGTCAAGACTACATTAGAGTAGAATATCCAGCTGTTGCCAATTATGAAGTATTACAGGCACTTATTGAAGCTGCAGAAGATCTAGGGGTTAATTATCATGTTGGAATCACTGCAACAACTACAGATTTCTATGCTGGACAAGCTAGATCAGCCTTCCAAGGTTATAAGGATGGAACAAAAGAAGAGCTCATTCCAAGTCTTCGTATGGCAAATGTTCTAAATTTCGAGATGGAATGTGCTACACTATTTATTTTATCTAGCATTTTCAAATTGAGAGCAGGGGCTATATGCGCGGTTTATGCAAATCGATATACAAAAAAGTTTAAACCGGGTGCAGGAGAAAAAGAATGTATAAAAGTTGCTAACGAAGCTGTCAAAATTTTAAGTATTAAAGATAAACAAAAAAGAATCTAAAATCTAAGTAAAATATAAAAGATTTTAATTAAGATTAGGAAAAAAGAGTAGATGAAATAATAAATCATTGTCGAAAGAAACAATGTACAGAATATTTCATTGATTATATCAAATTTCGTTAATAAAAATTATTTTATTATTTATTGTAATGAAGGAAGAAGATTGTATGAAGACAATAGTTTGTATGGGTAGAGGTGGTAGTGGAAAAACCAGTTTTGTTGCTCTTATGACAAAGTATTTCATTGAGATAGAGGAACTTCCTCTTCTTCTAGTGGATATTGATCCGGATCAAAATCTCGGAGAAATTGTTGGTGTTGATCTTGTAAAAGAGAAAAAGAAGACAATCTCTGAGTTATTGTTTGAAACTTTTTTACAACAGGGAGGTACTACGGTTGGGATTCCGCCATCGGAGAGAATAGAGGGCAAGATTTGGGAAAAAGGATTATATGAGGGGGAATTTTTTGATTTTATGGCTGTTGGACCAAAATGGATAGAGGGATGTTACTGTCTACCTAATGCTGCTTTAAAAAGAGCATTGAAAAGAATGAGGAAGATCTATAAATATGTTTTAATCGATTCTCCAGCTGGATTGGAACATTTGAATAGGAGAATAACCTCAGAGGTGGAAGATATATTTGATATAATAGATCCCTCAAAAAAATCTTTTGAACATGTTGAAAGAGCATACAAGATTGCTATGGAGATTGGGATAGAATTTAAAAATTTTTACGTTGTTGGAGGTTATAGATTTCCTGAGAAGTTAAAATCAAGGGTAACAAATAAGAATTTTAAGTTCTTAGGAAAGATTGTGTATGATAAGGATGTTGAAGATTATGGATTACTAGGAAAATCTTTATTAGAGCTATCTAATACGTCTCCAGCATATATTTCAGTTAAGAAAATTATGAAAGAAGCAAAGTATTAAAAAAGATTGCATAAAACTTAATTGATAATCTTAATAGTAACAAGGGCTTGATTGTTAAGGGATAAAAATGAGTGGACCAGCTGAGGTAGGAAGTCTGAAAAAAGGGTATCATATCATAATCCAAAATGAGCCGTGTAAAATAGTGGAATATGAACGATCTAAACCTGGAAAACATGGTTCTGCTAAGGCCAGAATTGTAGCTATAGGG
>JAUWJG010000007.1 GCA_030607815.1 Candidatus Bathyarchaeota archaeon | reverse complement strand
GTGCGACCCAGTTCACTGACAATAATCATACGTGATATTCCAAAGACCAATTGGGGTCTCAGAGGTGAACAAGCTTCACAAATATATCCATAAAGATACTGCTCTGTTAAACCTAGTATTAAATCAATTATTCTCTAGAATCTTCGTTCTGAAGGAATATTCTTAAAACTATAACAAGGGCTAATTTTACCTTACTACCATACTTATTACTCTTTTCTTATTTCAAAGTTTATTCGGTGGTCGTAATAGTAGCCTCTATACTTCTTCTGGCTACTTCACCTATCTCACTTGATGGCGTGTATGCCCCCCCTGAGAAAATAACTCCACATTTAGAGCATTTCCATACACCCACACTTACTCTTTTAACTGCTTTAGCGCTACATTTTTTGCACCTATGTCTCTTCTTTAAATCAGCTTCTATTTCAAACCGTCTCTTCCGAACGGTTCTTCCATATCTTGGTCCTAACCCATGATCTGTTTTACGCTTTTTTGTTCTTAGCAATTAATTCACCTAAAATATTTTCTCTAATCTCTTTAGCTTTCTTCTGCGCGATTGTGATAGCTAATAGAATATCTTCTACCGAGAAAACTCCAGTTTTTCTTTTCTGCATAGCACAAATTTCGCCCTTTTTTCCTATTGCTATAGTTATTAATCCATCTACTACCGCTTCTTCTTCAAGCGATGGGTCAACTATCATCTTACCGTCGAGTTTTCCAATTGAGATCTCCACCGGATAATTCTGAACTGGAAGTTTAATGTATCCTTTGCCATATTTTAATTCTCCATTCTTCTTTACTGTATATTTTTTCATCTTTGCGTTCAGAAGTGCTGAAATAGCAGATAAAGCAAAAGCATCGAAAAGGTTTCCATCATGATTAAGAACATAAATATCTACATATACTATAAAAACGAGTTTTCCAGGATCTATACATAGTTTACTTAGATCTATCGCTTTAGCCTCTCGTATTCCTCTATCAACAACTCTTGCCATCTCAATAGCCTTTTCACGTGGAGGTCCAGCTTCAAAGTTTGGGGAAGCTAAAGGTGTAAGTTCAACATTTGTTGTTAGAACACCACTTTTTGGTTTGTCCGTGAAAGGCGTTCCAGTTTCTACTTTAATTCCAGTCATGACCTTTGTGTTTCCAAGTGAGACCAGGGCTGAACCAGCAGCTGTCCCAATCATTCCTGTCTCAATCTTTATTTTCCTAAAATCCATTAAGCCCCTACCGTCAAGTCGTTTATCATATTTTAAAAGTTCAGAAATCTTCTTTCTCTTGATGCTTTCCATTATACCGTAAGAGTTTGACACTTTTGTTACTCCTCCTCTATCTTTTCTGTTTCTTCTTTAACTATTATATACTCTTTCCTAAGTGCTTCTTTCTGTATATCATAAATTTTCTCACATCCTTCGATGGCTAGATTGAGCGCTTTCTTGAATTCTTCCTTAGTAAAAGTACCATCCATCTGAAGTAATGTGATTTCTTTATTTCTTGGTGTTATTGCAATTGGAAGATCCGCTTCACCCAATTGATCTTCGATACCATTCATATCCAACACTATTTTCCCATCAATCTTTCCCGCTGCACAAGCAGCGACTAAATCTTTCAGGGGTATACCTGCATCTGCAAGTGCAAGAGAGGTAACTGTTAGAGCAGCACAGCGTGTTCCACCATCTGACTCTAAAACTTCAATAAAAATATCGATCACTGTTCTTGGATAAAATTCTGTGAAAATTATTGGCTCCACCGCTGTTGCTATAACTTTAGAGAGTTCAACTTCTCGTCTCGATGGTGCAGGTCTTTTTCGCTCATCAGTCGAAAACGGAGTCATGTGATATCTACATCTTACAAGTGCTTTATCTGTTAAACTTAGACGTCTAGGATGAACCTCTCTAGGGCCATATATAGCTGCTATAATCTTATTTTTTCCCCATTCAATGTATGCTGATCCATTTGCTTTCTCTAATACTCCAATTTCCATTTTTATTGATCTAAGCTCATCAAACTTTCTATTATCAAGACGAAGCCCATTCTTTTTGAGCAATTTCGTTATTTTTTTATTACTCATTCTTTAATCTCCTTCTTCCTTTTTTAGTAGATTACTTATTTTATCCGTTAATCCCAATGTATGGGCATTTTTCTCAATCGTACGAATGGCTAATATTGCTAAAGCTTCCACTTCAACATTTTTTCCACTCACTAATACGAGCCCATTTTGACCTATTGTGATTTGGCATCCTGTTTCACGTTTTACCATGTTTACCATTGATCCTTTCTTACCAATAAGTCGCGGAATTTTTGTTGAAGTTATTTTAATTACATGACCTCTGTTTACTTTTCCTAGCCCTTGATCTCTAATCGTCACGATGGGATCTCTTGTTCTATCAAATGCACTAATTTTTGCAAAAATCAGATCTCCAACCTTAAGGAAATCTGACATTTCATCCTTCCGAGCATTAAAGGAGCGACCAAAAGCGTCTGAGGTGAAAAGCATTGCTTTGTAAGGAGCATTTATATCGATTATCCACCCCGACAATCTCATATCAATTACCTTACCTATTACTAAATCTCCAACAACGGGCATATACCCCGTCTTTATTGCGACTACAAACACGTTTTTTTCGATATGGTTTGCAAGTCCAATTAGAGAAGAGTATATTCTATTTTCCTCTTGATAGGTGTTCTTTCCAGATTTATAGTCACCTTCCGCAAGTAACTCTCCTGGAATTACAAGTTGTCTTTTTTCAACTAAATATTGCATTTTTTACCCCTTCTAAATCTATAACGTTGAAGTAAACTCCAACTTTTATTTACTTTTAGGACACATTTCATAAACATAAATTTATGCTTTTATTTGTTAAAATTTTACGTTACTCACTTCAATATTTTTGACTGATAGTTTCCCCGAGTAATATTTCTCATCCGTTCCAAGAAGGATAAATGCATCCCCGCTGGTAATTCAACAATAGCAATCCAAGATCCATCTCTTTCCCATTCTTCATTCTTAAGACTACCAAAATTTCGAACGACTCCCGCCATCCTTGGTGCATACTCTGGGGGAATTTTAATCGCTATTCTTAATTTCTCAATTTTCAGCGGAAGAATTGGTCTTAATTTTTCAATTACCTCTTTTGCTTGTTCTTCTCCACGTTTAAATGGATCTATTACCAAACTTATCTGTTTCATTGCTTGTTCTATTCTTAATGGTGGATGTGGAAAATTAGTCCGCGGGTCCATACTATTTCTAGAGATATAAGCAATGATTTGTTTTCTTTTCTCTTCAATGAGTCTTCTTCTCTGATCTGTAGTTAACTGAATTTCACCACGCTTAAGAATTATTTCTGCAATTTTAGAAGCGTCATCTGTTCCAAATGTTTCCCTAAGTTTATTTTCTGAAGACCTTAAACCCTTACTTGCATCTGTGAATATGGTTTCTATAACTAAAATATTAGACATGTTTTTTGTTCTCCCAAGCTTGAAGTTAAGAGCAGCATCTGGATTTACTAAAATTTCATAATGTTCTCCAGATAAAGACATCCGAGCTGTGGTGTGCTTTGCACCCATATCAGAGCCCTCTACAAAAACTAAGTTTTTTTATCATTTAATCTTTTTTATATACTTAGCTACTTCTTCATGAGTTAATACTGTAAATTTCTTTGTTGTAACTGGAATTATAGCAATCTTTATATTTTTTGCCTCTAACCGGCCCTCAATTACTTTCGAGAAACATTGCATTGCTAATTGAATTGTCTCTTCAAGAGAACTGTCCTCTTTATAATCTACTTCTAATATGTCTCGTACGGTATCACTTCCAGCTCCTATGGACACAGCTTTATAACTCCAACAAGCACCGCTAGGGTCTGTCTGAAAAACCTTACTCCCTACTTTGTCAACGCCTCCAAAAATTAAAGAGACTCCAAAGGGGCGTACTCCTGCATGTTGAGTGTAAACCTGTTCAACATCACCGATTTTTTTAGATAAGATCGCAACATCTATCGGTTCATCATACATTAATCTATTACTTTGAGCATGTATTCGTGCTTGATCAACTAAAATTCTTGCATCTGAGCTAAGTCCAGATACAGCAACACCAACATGTTCATCTATCTCGAAAATTTTCCATCCAAAATTTGGGTCCTGTAACCTCGAAGTAGGTCTCTCTTCTGCGCCTAAGACAACTCCTTCATTGCACGATATCCCTAAAACAGTTGAACCTCTCTTTACGGTTTCTAAAGCGTATTCAACTTGGAATAGTCGACCATCAGGTGAAAAAATTGTAATAGCCCTATCATAAGCACTTGGTGAAGTAAACATTGCCATTTATTATTCAACCTCCAATATACTAAATATCTTCTATTTTGAAAACATTAAAGCAACTAAAAATCTTTTCTTAATTGCTTAAGCAAATATAAGCTTTCATTTAAACTCTTTGGATAAAAATTTCCGTTTCAATGTTTTTATTGAACCTGATGTTCCAAGTGTCTTAAATTTTAATTCTTTTAGCATCCTTTCTGGTTCTTGAATTGATTGTAAAATTTGATTAAGAGAGTTATGTCCACATCTGATTATTCCTAATCCTGTTTCTACATCGAATTTTACAACCCAAATATAAAAGCCATTTCCAGTTTTCACATTTGTACTTGTCAATATTTCTTTAATTAAGACGTTGTATATTTCTCTCTTGGATATCTTTATATGGGGTTTAATCCGGAATGCTATATATCGCCTTTTTATTAGTTTAATCAAAGATTATTCACTAAAACTTCATTTTATTTATTAGGATTGATTATCTCTTTAAAGTTGTTAGGGAAGAAGTTTAGTTTAATCTTTATGCGAATTGGATCTATACTGCTAAGTTTGATTTTTCCTAGGTATGCTTTCTGTTTATCTAATCGTAAAAAAAACATTTTTTTATTATCTAATCGTTTCTTAAAACCTTTTGATAACTCGTCTTTGTCACTTATATTCAGTTTATTATACAAGTTTTCTATAAATGCATGGCCAAAATTTTTCTTCTTTATGGTAGTCTTTACTAAAATGATGAGATTTTTGTGATGTCCCCATAACTTTTCTTTTTTAAAAGAAACATTATCTCTGTATAAGTCGGGGAATAGATTTCTAACAGCCTTCAACGCTTTTTGTATATCCTCTGTTACATGGACGATGAAGGAGATTTCCACATATGATATTGAATTCTTTAACTCCTTCCAAGTATTACTTTTTTTTTGAGATTGAAGTTTTTCCATACGCATCTATCTACATCTTGTAGATATTATAGATCAATTCCAAATCATTTCTCAGCGAGTAATAAGACGAATTTACACTTCTTATTAGAACAATAATCATTTCCTATCTTTAGATCATACCTACGAATATTCATCCTGTTACTTTCAAACCTCGTTTTTTCCTCAACCCTCTTATATTCTTTCCTGCAGATGTCAATCCTCTATATGCTCTTCTAGGTGTCTTACCCAGAATTTGAGCGCTCTCTTCGGTCGATAATTTTGTTTTATCAACTAAGATCACTTCAAACCATTTGTATTGTCCATCTTCACCGACCCAATAAGAGTTTAAAACTTCGAGATTTGGAAACTTCCTGTTTCCACGTTCTTCAGCTATCATTCTCATGCTCTTTTTAGGCGTGAATTTGGTTACACCACTATGTCTCTGTCTTCGTCCCCCCCTTGGAGGGACTTTGCGTAGTCCACCTCTTCGAACTCTTACTCGGATCATTATGAACCCTTGTTTTGCTTTATATCCCAGGGTACGTGCCCTACTTAATCGTAAAGGTTTCTCTGTTCTGACAATTGCTGGTTGTCTTCTCCATTTTATACGTCTTTGTTTAGTTACTTCTTTCATTGACGAATCATTAAAATTCTTCCAAGCACTAGTTTGATATTTATACAATGTTCTCTCTCCTCTTTGAGGAATTAAGTTACAATTGTTGATGTTCAATTTATAGCTTTAGTACTAAATGGAAAACTTTGATGCTGATAAAGTTTGTTATAACCTCGATTTCATATTAAATTCTATGAAATTTATCGTACGACTTATTTAGATGGCAAAGATTGAACCTCGTCCTCTTTTATAGGCTTTTCAAGAAAGGTCTTTCCGTAACCAAACTCTTTCATAATATCATAATGCTTTCTCCAATCCCCACCTAACAGATTCCATGAAATAAATTTCTTAATCCCTATCGATAAGAGTTTGATTCTAAACCTATCGAGGTGTCGAAAAGTCTTAGATAAAACATGACTATAATTACTTGTAACTTTTTCAAAAACTTCAGAACATATTGCGTCTATTCTTTCTGGAGGTATAGGGCAGAGTTTTCTTTTATTAGTAGCTACAAGATATTCTGTATCTTTTATTTTGCCTTTTTTCACTGCATCTTTCCATATTTCTGAACCTACCATATACATCAAAGGGTTTACGTTAATTGTATCTGCTCCACTCTCATGTACAAAATCATAGCTTTCCCAAAACAACTCTTCCGTTTCCATAGGAGCTCCAATTATCAATGATGCTTGGGAATAGATACCTGCATCATTGCAGTATCCAAGCGCTTTCTCTGTGAGTTCTCGCCATTTAGTCGGTTTACTCGTTTTGTTATAGAATTTTAAGATATCTGGGTGAATAGATTCTATGCCAAAGCTTATGTATTGGGTTCCTGTCTCTCTTAGAATTTCAGCAGATTCTTTATCAAAATTATCTATTCTTGTTTGTAAAAAGAAATTAAATCTCATTTTTTCTTTCTTTAAAGCGTTGCAGAAAGTTATTACCCATCTTTTGTTTGTGATAAAATAGTCATCTGAAATGAAGATGTTTTTAAATTCTTGTTTTTTTAACTCTTTAAGTTCATTTATTACTGATGTCACAGATCTTCTTCTAACAGATCTTCTTATTACACGTCCACAGAAGGTGCAGTTGAAGGGACATCCTCTCGATGTCACTATATTGGTTGCGAGGCCTGGTACCTGTAAAAAACCAAAAATACCGTATTTTGTATTATCTATAATGCTTCTATCGGGGAATGGTATCTCCTCAAGATTTTTAACAGTTTTTCCTTGGAGTATTCCCTTTGGTTTATTTTTTATCAAGTCGGATATGATCAGCTCACCCTCACCAATAACTACCGCGTCGAACCCCATATCTATGCAATTATTGGGTGCGAGAGTTGCATGTGGACCTCCACCAATAAGATAAGTGTTACCATTTTGCTTTACTAAATTTACAAGTTGACGAATGGTATCTAAACTATAAGTTAAAACTGTGATTCCTATAACATCCCACTCTTTCGATTCCAAGATCTCTACGAAGGTTCTTTTTGGGTTATCTGAAATTGAGAGGTCAAGTATTCTCGTATTACATTCCGGTATCATTGCTTTTAAATACAGAAGACCTAACGGGAGGGCTAACCCTTCAGAAGTTCCCTTTCTCTCAAAACTTTGAGGCGGATTAATAAGGAGTACATTCTCCATTATTCAAATTCCCAGATGATAATTATTTAACATTCGTGACATAAAAAAAATTTTTGTTTTCCATGTACTTAATTATCATTATATGTTTGTGATCATATAAAAATTAAAGAATTCTCCCAATATTGGTCTACTTTTGTTAATATTTTTTACAATTTACTTTAAAATGGCTATTATTTTCTCTTTTATTGAATATTATTTAATGTTGAATTCTATATCTTTTTATTATCTAAATAAAATTTAACACATAATCTGGAGGATCATACTTCAAATGTTAGTAGGCGTTGTAGGGAAACCAAATACTGGTAAGAGTACATTTTTTAGTGGATTAACTTTAATCCCTATCCCTATAGAAAATAGACCTTTTACTACAATCAAGCCTAATAGAGGCATAGCCTACCTCAGAAGTCCTTGTATCTGCCGTGAATTTAAGGTAATAGATCAACCTCAGAATTCAGTTTGTATAAATGGGGTCCGCCTTATTCCTATAGAACTCATAGACTGCGCGGGGCTCATTCCTGGATCATGGCACGGAAAAGGTTTAGGTAATTATTTTCTCGATGCAATTATGAAGGCTGATGCCTTGATTCACATTGTTGATGTTGCAGGTGCAACTGATGAGGAGGGTAACTCGTGTAATCCTGGAACAAGGAATCCTATCATCGATGTCGATTTCCTTGATTATGAAATTACTATGTGGTTACTGAAGATTATTAAGAAAGATTGGAAGAGGATTTGTCAAAAAGTTACTACGAAAAGAATTACGTTGGAAGATCTTTTACTTAATAGATTAACTGGATTATCTATTAAGAAATCTCACATTGTAACAGCTTTAAAACAGATGGATTTTGACGTTGACACTCCAGTGAAATGGACTGAAGAAAATCTTGTATCTTTTACAAAGGAACTCAGAAAAAATTCTAAACCCATGATCATCGCTGCCAATAAGATAGATCTACCTTATGCTGAGGAGAATATTAAATTATTGAGAGAAAAGGGCTATGAAGTCATTCCCTGTTGTTCTGAGGCTGAACTCGCTCTTCGGAGGGCAGCAGAGAAAGGATTAATTGATTACATTCCTGGAGCAAGTAACTTTAATATTTTAAAACCAGAGATTTTAACATCTGTTCAAAAAAATGCTTTAATTACGATCAAGCGTAAGATTTTAGAAAGATGGGGCTCAACGGGTGTCCAAGAAGTTTTGAATAAAACTTTTTTTAATCTTCTACAAATGATAGTCGTCTATCCAGTGGAGAACGTTGAAAGGTTGAGCAATCATGATGGACAGGTTCTGCCTGACGTATATCTAACTCCATATGGTACAACTGCAAAAGAATTTGCTTACATGATCCATACAGAACTCGGTGAAGGCTTTATCCATGCGGTAAATGTACGTACTAAGAGAAGGCTTGGAGAAAATTATATTCTTGAGAGTGGAGATGTGATAAAAATTTTATCTGCTAAGAGAAGGACATAATATATTTTTCTATTTTTTTCCTTTTAGATCGTAGTAATTATCTTCTTTCTTAGCCCCAAAGCTTCTGACACCTTTTTCCTTCAACTGTATTCGTAATTTTTGTGCCTCTTTCGTGGATATTTTGTTTTGTTTTTCCATGTAATCGATTATTTCATTTGCCTCTTCTAATGTACTACATCGTTTAAGAAAATCGATTACATTAGGATTGTATCCTTCAAAAGTTTTAGATGCTATGTTTTCTTTTGCTTTGTCATCAGATTGAATGGAATTAATCTTAACAGTTACAGATCCTTGTTCTAGCTCTTTTGCTAGGTTTGGAAACATTTTTTTGAATTTTTTCGATTTGATGTCCAATCTTAATCAACATAATTTACAAATAGTTTCCATTATTTACTAGCTTTAGTTTTTCTTTTAAATTGTAGCTCTTGTTTATGTGAAACAATTATTCCAGATGGTAAATCTTCATATATTGTTGTACTTGGTCCAATCCATGTGTCACCACCCACCTTAATTCCTGGCATGAAATTCACTCCGATACCGGTCTTTACATTATCCCCTATTATAACACCGAGTTTTCTTATACCGCTATCTACTATTTTTCCTTTCACCTTCACTTTAATAGATCGGTTATCAAATCGGAGGTTTGAAGTAATTGTTCCTGCACCGAAATTACACATTTCCCCTATGATGCTATCTCCTATATAGGACATGTGACCAATATGTGTTTGATTTAGAATGAGACTATTCTTGATCTCACAAGCATTTCCTATTCGAACGCCTTTACCCAAACTTGTAAAGGGGCGGATATAGCAATTTGGTCCAATGTCACTTCCTTCACCAATCCATACAGGGCCTTCAATGTAGGCTCCTGCACGTATCTTTGTTCCAGCTCCAACACCTATAGATCCTTTTAAATATGCGCCTTTCTCCAATTCACCTTTATTCTCTAAATGTGTTTGTTTGAGAATTCTTCTATTTGCTTCGAGTAAATCCCAAGGTCTACCTACATCAAGCCAATTTCTCGGTTCTATCTCCACAGATGCTAATGGGATACCCTTTTTTAAAAGGAGATTCAATGTATCTGTTATCTCAAATTCTTTTCTTTGTGATTTCACCGTTTTTTGTATTGCTTTAAAGATTTTCTTTGAGAAAATGTACACTCCCACGTTGGCTAAGTTTCCGAATTCATTTGATTTAGGTTTCTCCACTATCTTCTTTACTTGATCTTTTTCTGTTTTAACGATACCATATCTATTTGGTTCTTTTACGGTTGTTAAAGTTAGAGTTATTAAGCCTTTTTCAGCATATTTTTGTCGTGCAATTTTCACAACTGAGGAGTCTATAAGAAGGTCTCCATAGATCATGAGAAAATCATCATTAGAAACATATTCTTCACTTAAACTTACAGCATTAGCTGTTCCACACAACTTTTTCTGTTCTATATACCTTATTTTTACTCCAAACTCTTTACCGTCACGAAAATAATTCTGAATCAATTCCTTTCGGTACCCAATAATTATAAGAATTTCTTCAATTCCATTTTCCTTAAGAACTACGAGAAGATGTTCAAGAATCGGTTTACCTGCAAGAGGAATCATACATTTTGGTCTGTATAATGTTAAGGGTTTTAGTCTAGCACCTTCGCCAGCAGCTAAGATAACCGCTTTCATGTTATGTTCTCCCTATATTTTAACGACTTATTTTACTTTCTATTTTGGGATTAACTTTTTTGTAGGATCTGTATCTAGTATTTTTCGAAGTTGTTCGATAGTGAAGCCCGTTATATAATCCCTATAAATTTCACATCTACGTTTTTCATACATATGCATTAAATCTTTAACAACAATCTCCACTTCATCTCCTGAAGCAAGTAATATGTAGACGTGGTAATACTTCTCTGTTTTTCCTTTTGTAGTCTTATATGAGTATTCTGCCTTTGAGATGTCATATTTTCTCTTAATTAACTTGTACACTGACTCAATATTCTCTGAATAGACTATGATGTCTATGTCACTTCCTTTTTTGGCTGTACCACGCCAGACTCCCCCAATGAGTCTTGGATTAAACTCTTTGAGATATTCCATAATGTGAAGACTTTCCTGTCGAAGGTGTATGTTCAACATTCTTCTAGTTTTACCTTCCATCTCATCCGCGAATTTATCTAATTCTGTTGCTACTTCCAAATTACTAGGGAAATCTCTCTCATTTAGGTCTCTACAAGCTTTCTTTTTTGCTTGTTTGTAATCTCTAGCTATCTTGTAATAAAGGAGTTTAGCTGCTTCCTGAGCAATTATTAGTCTTCTTCCCTTTTCTATCAAAAAAGTCATCTTAAAAAATGGATATAAATAATTTAAGAGGAAAAGGGTGATAATTAATTTTTTCTAAACTTTAGGTATAGCCTCTACAGATTCTTCTATTTCCTTCTTTATAGGTGAAGCAAGTAACTTTGTCTTTCTTATTCCAACATGTCTGATGGGTATTATATTCTTTGCTTCATTGTACATGTCAGAAGCTATCTTTCCTAAAACCGCTTCTCGAACAAACTGTTCGAATGTTAAATTTTCTGCTTTTTCCCTCGCAATTCTTTGAATAATTTTTCTAACTGCGATAACTTGGGAGGTTCTAGCTTTATGAGAAGAGAGAACTACGTTGGACACTCTCATTTTGTATCCATCTTTTGTTGTAATATCTAGTATATCATCAATCCTCGTGCTTCTCCTTCTGACAAGCCCTCTTAGATATTCCCTGGAATATTCATGTCCCTTAAAAATTGTAGAGCAGTCATTCCCATTAACCTCAGTAATCTTGAAAAAAAGTTTTAAATGTTGGTGGGCAAAATCGTCTGTAAGATCATATAGAGTTTTTGCAACGACTCGTCCAATCATTTTATCTGGACTACTACAAGGTGCTGAGCCTATATAGGCTTCCCCAAAATATGAAGGGCTCTGAATATTATACCAAGTTTTCATTCTCCATTTATCTTGAATTTTTCTTCTTCTTCTCCTTGGCAAGTATTTCCCCTCAACTGTTTGATGTTAGTGCAGATGAACTAACTGTTACGGTTTAAAAAGGTTTACCCTCCTAAAGTGTTTCCTTCAACAATGTTTAACACTTCTTCCGCGATCTGAATACACGATAAAAGATCATTTATTGTTGAGAGAAGCGTTTCAACCCCTTTTATCGTTACTATTTTAACTGCAACTCTTCTTACATCTCTTCTTGTTTTAATAATTAAACCAAAAGGTGTTTTTAAATTATCTGGGGCTATTGATCTAACGATTGATTTTGCCCTCTTAATACTTGAATAAATGAAATAAAGTTCTGTCTTGGTAATCTCCCTCTTATTTGAGAGCCATGGTAATATTTTTCTTAAATCAGTCCCTTCTATTACTAAATCTGCAGCTTCTCTAACTAAGTCATCTTTAGGATTAAACGCTATACTTAGCCCAGAATTTATAAAGAGAGGAATGTCATATTTACTGTCTCCAATAGTTACACACTGTTTACTATCTATTCCCTCAGTTTCACTCATTTTTTTTAAGACAATATTTTTTTTCAATAAAGAGACCTCTTCCACCCCTTCACCTGTCAGTCTTCCATCACTTCCAACAAGTAGTTTGTTAGAATAGGCGTAATCTATTCCAAGCTCTTCTTTCACTCGCTCAGCAAGTATTGATATTCCGCTACTGATAATTGCAATCTTATACCCGGCCTTTTTTAGTTCCTTCACGGTCTCAATAGCGCCCGACATTAAGGGTGCTCTATTAAGAATCTTCTTAATTTTATCTATTTTAGGTTTATTCCATAGTCGAATGTCAGATCTCATGAACTCTTCAAAATCAATTTCCTTCTTCAGATGTTTCTGGAAGTTTACTTCATTATCAACACCAAAGGCTTTATGAATCATTTTCCAACTACTGTCAATATCTACTAAGACACCATCGAGATCGAAGACAACCATTTTCATTTTCTTTATTTCACCAGTTTCCCCTTTTCTTTGATGTAAAAGATTTTCATAAACAAACAAATATCTTTTAATGATAAATCAGAACAAGAATATCTTAAAAAAGTAAATAATTACACTAATTATTACGCTGGATGAGGTAGTAAAGACTAATCCTTTTCTCTTGTAGATGTATAAATGTTTCAACGACATTTTTTCTACATCGATTATGGGAATCAAATTAATTATGATCGAAATGAGACTTTGCACGATTCCGGTTCGGATGAAGGTTACTCCGATAGAAGAAAACAATGGACATATGTTCACAAGCAGTTCTCTTTTAACCGAATATTATTATTTCTCTTAAACATTCCAAATTCTGACTTTATGAGAGTAACTTCGTGTGATGTTTTTCTATTACGTATATTAACCTGTTTTTCGGTACCTAGGATATCCTGTACACATTATCTTTCTTCCTTACTTTACCATCAACTTTAAGTCCGATGTTTTGACCTCTCTTGGCTTTAATTATGTCTTTTTGCTCTATCTGCATTGAAGTTACATCTTGCTCTATATGGGTAGTTGTACCCTTTATGAGGATTTTTTCTCCAATCGATAAGGCGCCTCTTAATTGGATGATGGCTACTCCTATTTTTGAGAAGTAATGGGTTATTTCTCCTATTTTTTTCATATCTCTCCCTCCTATCTTCGTTTCCCTTATTGGAGATCGCTACCCAGTCTCAACTATGTATTTTGTAGCGAAGCCTATTTCAATGATGAAGTTTAAAGCTATTTTATTATTAATTACTTCAAAAACGTATGCAGCATCGTATTGACCAAAAACAAAACATATTTCTTTGGTAGTTATTCCTTCTGAGGCTTTTAACTCTTTGAGGTATCTAATAGCTTCTATACTTTTACCTTCAAGAGAGTTATGTAGTTCATATCTCCTTTGCATTGATAAAATATATAGGTTCTTCTAACTTTAATGTTTTTTTTAAAATAAATTGATATAATTCATATTAGATTCTAACCTCTTTTTTCTGTAAAATAAATAATATTTGAAGTCGAAGGGGTACGGTTTATTCTTTTGAAAACAATAAACAACATCTGACAAAAAATATTTTTTCTTAATGAATTGGAAGATATTTATTTTAGTGTTATCTATTACAGATAACGTAGTGAATAATATGGAAAGAGTTGAAGAACTCAAACAGAAAATGCATGATGCAAAGTTGGGCGGTGGATTAAAGAGGATTGAGCGGCAACATCAAAAAGGAAAGCTAACAGCTCGCGAGAGACTACAAATACTATTAGATCCCGATAGCTTCGTTGAACTTGATGCCTTTGTTGTCCATCAATGTACAGATTTTGGAATTGAAAAGAGAAAAGTACTCGGTGACGGCGTAGTAACTGGTTACGGGACAATAGATAGTAGATTAGTATATGTTTACTCTCAAGACTTTACTTTTATCGGTGGATCTCTTGGCGAAATGCACGCTAAAAAAATATGTAAGGTTATGGATTTAGCACTGAAAATGGGAGCTCCAATTATTGGATTAAACGATTCAGGTGGTGCTAGAATTCAAGAAGGGGTCTCTTCTCTTAATGGTTATGGTGAAATTTTTTATAGAAATGTGATGGCATCTGGTGCTATTCCACAAATAGTTATTATTATGGGACCTTGTGCGGGGGGCGCTGTATATTCTCCTGCATTAATGGATTTCATATTTATGGTTAATGGAACAAGTAACATGTTTATCACAGGACCAAACGTTATCAAAACAGTAACTGGTGAGGAAATTACTTCAGAGCAACTTGGTGGGGCTCTAACCCATGCACAGATTAGCGGTGTCACTAGTTACATTGCAGAGAACGACGAAAAATGTTTAGAAGCCGTCAAGAAACTCCTAAGTTACCTCCCTTCTAACAATTTAGAAGAACCTCCAAGAATTACTGTAAATCTTAACGCAGAAGTACTATCCGATTCAGAGTTATTGAATATTATTCCTACAAATCCAAGAAAGACTTATAATATGTACAATATTCTCAATCGAGTTTTGGATTCAAATACTTTTTTTGAAATGTATAAGTTATATGCGCCAAACGTAGTAGTTGGCTTTGCTCGATTGAATGGCCGTTCTATTGGAGTTATTGCGAATCAACCTATTGTATCTGCTGGTTGTTTAGATGTGAATGCTTCTGATAAGATCGCTCGTTTTGTTAGATTTTGTGATGCATTTAACATACCCTTACTTACTTTTGTTGATGTACCTGGATACTTACCCGGTATTAGACAAGAGCACTGGGGAATAATAAGACATGGAGCTAAGGTCATATATGCGTATTCAGAAGCTACGGTACCAAAAATTACTGTAGTTCTTCGTAAGGCTTATGGCGGTGGATACATTGCTATGTGCAGTAAAAGTTTAAGGGCTGACATTGTCTTTGCTTGGCCAACTGCTCAGATATCCGTTATGGGTCCAGAAGGAGCTGTCAATATAATCTTTCGAAAAAAAATTGCTGAAGCAGAAAAACCAGAAGAATATAGAGAAAATCGTATTAAGGAATTTAGAGAGAAGTTTGCTAATCCTTATGTTTCAGCTTCAAAAGGCTTTATCGATCAAGTTATTGATCCTCGAGAAACGAGATCACATCTAATTAGAGCCTTGGATGCCCTGATGAGTAAGAGAAGTATACAACCACGACCGCGAATAAAACATGGAAATGTGCCTATGTAAAAATGGTGTCAGCTCTGAAAGAGTGTGAAATCCTCATAATAGGAGTGCAACATATGTTAAAACTACTCCTCCAACTACCACTGAAGCTATTTGACCTCCTGCATTAACTGCCATCGCTTGCATTAGTAACCAATTATCTGGGTCTTCCTCCCTTGCTATCATATGTGCTGTTCTAGCTGCCATTGGAAACGCTGATACTGCTGTTGCACCGATTAATGGGTTTATTTTACCTTTAGTAAGAACGCATGCAATTTTCGCAGATAAGATTCCGAGAGTGAGGGCTGAGATAAAAGCTAGTAGACCTAAACCAAATATTAATAACGTTTCAAATCTTAAAAATTGATCCGCCATCATTGTTCCACCAATAGTCAACCCCATGAGTAATGTTGAAATATTTGATATTTCATTTTCCGCTGTCTTAGAAAGTCTATTGACGACTCCGCTTTCTTTCAAAAAGTTACCAAACATAAGAGCTCCCATGAGTGGAACCCCAGCTGGTGCTATAATACCCGTTATCAACGTTACAGCTATTGGGAATATTATTCGAACAGCCCTAGGATAAGATCGTGGTTTATACTCCATTCGGATTAACCTTTCTTTGCGTGTTGTAAGCAACTTACTTATTGGAATTTGAATGATGGGTATGGATGCAATGTATGAATATGCACAAACCGTAATCGGTGCAAGTAAGTGTGGTGCATATTTGGATGCGACAAATATAGCTGTAGGCCCGTCCATGGCACCTAATATTCCAATTGTTGATGCCTCTAATGGATTAAATCCCAAGCCTAAAGCAGCGAAGAATGCTATAAAGATACCTAAATGTGCAGGTATAGCAAGTAACATAAGCCATGGACGTTCCAGAAGAGAACCGAAATCAGTCATAGCACCGATTCCTATAAAAATTAAAATTGGAAATAACTCACTTAATATACCCAGCTCATAAATAAGTCGAAAAATACCTCCCTCTTCCATGAGTCCCGAAAAGGGTATGTTAACCATTATGGCTCCAAAACCTATTGGAATTAATAAGAGTGGTTCGTACTCCTTCTTTATGGCAAGGTAGATGAGTAAGCATCCTATACTTATCATTACAACATTGCCAAAATAATCACTCAGCATATCTTAGCATCACATTGAGAGCTAACTAATTTCCAGTAAAACTTCACTATACTTTACGTTTTGTTTCTCGGAAACAACTATTTTCGTAATTATACCTGATTTAGGTGCATAAACAGCGTTTTCCATTTTCATTGCTTCCAACATTAACAATATATCTCCTGCTTCAACTTTATCTCCTACTTTACATTCTATTGAAAGAATCACTCCAGGTATTGGCGCTCTCACTACTCCTGTTCCACTTGGTGTTTGTTTAGGCTCTTGTGTGATGGCTATCATTGGTGCCTCATTTGTTCTTTCTACAACCCTTGGTTTAATTTGGGTTCTTTGAACAGTTAATGCTTCTGCTTCCGTGATCTCTTCAACCTTAACTAAGACTGTTTTGTCTCCGATGGTAACCTTAAATTTTCTTTCCCTCAATCAATTTTCCCCCCTTCTCAACTCAACTATTTCAAGTCTACTTGCAATATTCCAAATTAATGGTTGTCTACCTCTTTTGAGTGTAATAATTCGTTTAGACAAATTTGATGTATCATTCATGTAAGCCATTACTGCTGCGGTAATTTTTGCTTCTTCTTCTATATTTATCATTTTCCTATCTAAAGTAATTTTCTTATCGGGGATTTCTAGAGAAATATTACCAGTTTCTGGTTCTTTAAACATTTTTTTCAATATCTCACAGACTACTATAATGATTACAAGGGCTGAAAACATGGATAATACCCCTAAACCTGTTAAAGTTAATCCAAATTCTAATGTCATCGAACTTTTCACAATCCTCTCTTGTATCTTATTATAAGTCTCTCATTTTCAATAATATCTTTATTACACTTATCGTTTCCCCTTTTATAATATAAGTTACAGATTTGGAAATGCCTTTTCGACACGTTGAGTAATATATGTCGCAAGCAAAATCTTTATTATGTCTCCAAAGATAAACGGTAAAACCCCTATAACAATAGCTTGATTTAGGCTGATCCTTGTCCAATTCATCAACTGAACAACTCCCAAAATATATATTATGATATTGCCAACAACCATGTAGATAAATAACCACACGAATCCTTTTTTTAATTTCTTAAGTTCACCGATAACAAACGCGGCAATGATAAATCCAATTAAGTAACCACCACTTGGACCGATTAATACTGAAAGACCTGAACCTCCTCCAGCGAAAATAGGCAATCCCACCACGCCTATGAGAAGATAAATCATTTGACTTAAGGCTCCGAAATAACCGCCTAAAACCGCTCCTGCTAAGTAAGTGAACATTGTTTGTAGCGTGATTGGTACCTCGCTGAAAGGTAAGGGAATATAAATGTAAGCTCCAATTGCTGTCAAAGCAGAAAATAAGGCAATTGTGACTATATCTAAAGGCTTAATCGTTATCATATAATCAACTTATTCTCATTCTTTTTTAAGCCTTTTTACTCAAAAACGATTCATTTTGATTAATGTTCATAAACGAAATTATGTTTAAAGATAAATGTATTAGTATAAATTTTTAAACTTAATTAGAGGAGTTTAATTGATGACGAAAAAGATCAAACAGGGTTTGAAAACCCAATTTATGGGAAAAAAACTCTTTCTTTTTAAAAATATACATTCAACAAATGATATAGCAAAGGAATTGGCATCTAAAGGAGTTGAAGCTGGAACTGTTGTTATATCTGAAAAACAGAGCAATGGGCGCGGCAGACTTCGTCGAAAATGGTTATCTCCTGCGGGAGGACTTTGGTTCTCAATAATT
>JAUWJG010000036.1 GCA_030607815.1 Candidatus Bathyarchaeota archaeon | reverse complement strand
CTCCAATTAATCCCCCCGGTGTAGCTTCATTCACATCTCTTCCTACTGCTTGAAGACTAATTATTTCTGTATACACGGAGTCATAGTGTATTTTTCCTTTTTTTTCAATTCGAATTCCGGGTTTAATTTCAACTTTATCGCCTACTTTGAAAACCCCTTCTAAAATGGACCCTCCAATCACACCGCCCAAGAGTTGTTCCGCTGATGTAACTGGACGATTAACATCCAAGGATCGTAGTATGGGCATGATCGGTGGTTGTTTTGGATCTTTTTTAGGCGTAGGAATGTTTTTTTCGATGGCTTCTATTAACACATCTATATTTGTTGATTGTTGAGCACTTACAGGAATGATGGGGGCATTTTCTATAATAGTGCCTTCTATAAAATCTTGGATTTGATTATAATTTTCCACAATTTGTTCTCTCTCAACAACATCTATCTTATTTTGAACTATAACGATTTTATCTATACCAACAATTTGTGCCGCAGCTAAATGTTCTCTATCTTGGGGTTGTGGACATTTTTCAGTAGCAGATAATATCAATAAGGCTCCGTCCATTAGAGATGCACCTGCTAACATAGTGACCATTAGGCTGTGGTGGCCTGGGCAATCAACAAAACTGACGGCTCTCAAAAACTCTCCGGAAGTATTACATTTTGGACATATTTCTTTATTAACATAATTACCACATTTTGTACACTTGTAAAATGCAGCGTCAGCATACCCAATTCTTATTGTGATTCCTCTTTTAATTTCTTCACTATGTTTTGAAGTCCATATTCCAGTCATTGCTTGGACTAGCGTAGATTTACCATTATCTACATGTCCTAAAGTTCCTATGTTAACTTCTGGTTGCTTTGGGAGAAGATTTTGAATCATGAATTTTCCTTCTTAGTTTGGTTTTAGTTCTTTTTCTAATACTTTAACCTTTTCTAATTTCATTTCTAGATTTTCTATGAAGTAGTTAACTTTGAATGTGATTAAAAAAAGTTTTTTTAAATTTTTACCAAAAAGCTTTTTTTAAGGTTCATTTCACTAAATTAATTCTTAGTTGGTGTTAATTTGGTCATAAAAAATCATTATCAGATAATTCAAAAGTTAGTTGAGGCAACGAAGAAACATGAAGTGTATAGACGTACAGAATGTATTAACCTAATTGCTAGTGAAGGCTTAAAGTCTCCAGCTGTCTGTGAAATGCTGAGTCTCTCACAAGATTTAGAATGTAGATATGCTGAAGGTGAAAACGATTTAGAAGGTCATGTTAAAACAAGGCATTATCAAGGACAGAAATATGTGACAAAGATTGAAAATTTCACAATTGATCTAATCAAAAACTTGTTTGGATGTGCTTGGGCTGATATAAGACTCGTTTCAGGTACTCACGCAAATCTTGCAACATTTAAAGGACTTTCTCTAGCAACCAAGAACAACCGGATGGTTGTAGCTCCCCTTAGCAGTGGAGCTCACATAACCCATGATTATTCTGGTCTTGCGGGGAAAATCATAGGTTTAGAGACTATTAACCACGTTTTTAATGTTACCAATATGAATATTGATCCTGATAAGTCTGCAATGATTATCAGAGCTTCACGCCCTGGAATAGTGACGTTTGGAGGTAGTCTCTTTCAATTTCCCCATCCAGTAAAGGAGTTGAAAGATGTCGCTAGAGAGGTTGGAGCCTACATTGTTTACGATGCTGCTCATGTGTTGGGATTGATAGCTGGTGGAGAATTTCAAGACCCTCTTAAAGAGGGTGCTGATTTTGTGACTGCTTCAACCCATAAAACTTTTCCGGGTCCTCAAGGGGGTTTAGTGTTTGCGAATAGAGATGATGAAAGAATGAAAACTGGAATAAAAAAGATTCAGTATTCGATTTTTCCGTTAACAACCTCAAACACTCACCTTGGACGTTTTCCAGCATTGGGTCTAGCTGCCTTAGAATTACGGGTATTCGGTAGAGAACTTGCAAAGCAAACGATTAAAAACGCTCAGACAGCAGGAGAGTATTTGTTTGAACGAGGGGTAAAAGTTTTAGGTGCAGATAAAGGCTTCACAAAGTCGCATCAGATTGCTGTGGATGTTCTCCAATTTGGTGGTGGAAAGATTGTGGCCCAGAAATTAGAAGATGCTAATATTATTCTAAATAAAAACTTGTTACCCTACGATGATCAACATCATAAGGATGATCCTTCAGGGCTTCGAATAGGTTTCCAAGAAGTGACTCGACGTGGTTTCAAAGAGAGCGATGTCAAACATCTCTGTGACTTAATACTACTTATCATAGAAAATAAGAGGCGTCCATCTGAAGTGAAGGAGGATATATTAACGTTTAGAAATGAATTTGATGAAATCAAATACGGTTTTCAAAGCGTACATGAAGCGATGGACTATGCTCAGGCTCATCAACTGTGAACTTTAAATAGTCAATATTCATTTCTTTTTTTTATAGACTATTTTAACTTTTGAATGTCATAAATGCCAGCTGAGATGTATTCTATTTCAGTAACGAACCTTGACATCAAGGCACAATTATACAAAAATAGATAAAGAAACTGGCTCTAAAGGAATGGTCTTGTATACTGCTATAGTTTATTTAATATTGGAGTTAATTTTTCCATTATCACATTAACCATTAGATTTACTGCACCGGTCATATTGATCTCTATGAACTGTATTCTTCCGTGATAATATTTTACTACTGGTTTCGATTGCTCTCTGTAGATTTCTAGACGAGTTTTAATCATTTGAGGATTATCGTCTATGCGTTGTATCAATCCTCCTCCACATTTGTCACATTTCTTTTCAATCTGAGGACTCATTGAAGGTACAACATATCTGACATCTTCTATTGTTCTATCCAGATTTAGAATATTATATATCTCTCCACAGTCTTTACAGATTCGTCTTGCAACGCATTTTGCGATCAAAATTTCATCAGGAACAATGAGGGTGATTATTACATCAATCTTTTCATCCTCTAACGCCATAGCCTGCGTTACCGTTCGAGGGTACCCATCTAAAATGAACCCTCCTTCACAATCCTTTTGAGTCAATCTCCTCCTCATAATGTTTGCGACTATTTCATCCGGTACGAGTTTACCCTTCTTCATATAACTTTCAATTCTTCTACCGAGTTCGGTGCCTCGATCTAGATGTTCCCTGAATATGTCACCCGTTGAAATGTTGACGATGCCAAGTTTTTGGGCTATTCTTGATGAGTATGTGCCTTTACCTACACCTGGTGGACCAAACATTATTATCTTCATTATTATCTCTCACAAATATTTAAGAAACCATTAAACCATTCTAGTATTTATAGGAAACTGAAGCGTACTCTGTGTTTGTTACTTCTTGTATTGATATACCTTATCCTTTACATTTTCACTCAAAAATGTAAAGTTCTTCTTCATATCTTCTATCAAGTGTTTGTCCAGTAGGAAGCAGCTTCAGTTTTCTCTCCGATAAATATCTAACAAGACGATTGTTCGCTTCTTTTGGTTCCAAATTCATCCACTTGAACGGTACGTTTACGAAGAGAGGTCGTGCAGGAATTACATGCCGTGTCGCTTTATGTACAAATACTTCTCCTGCTAAGGCAATATCCACTATTTCCTGCTTTCTGATTCTGGGGGTGGTAATTGCAGCTAATATTTTCCCTGCTTTAACTTTACGTATTGCATCGTCACGCGTCTCATACCCAATTTTATAGCCGATAGATTCAAGGTTTTTTTCAAGTTGTTTAATGTCTTCATATGTTTCTTTTATTCTTCGTGATGTTCCAAAAACTATATAGCATTTCTTTAAAGTGATTATACATATTGTACATTTATTCTTATCAATTCTTGTTTGTAGTTCATCTTTTGATGTTTCGCGGAGAGTGTATCCTAAATCTTTAATATCTATGATGACATTTTTACTTGTTTCTTGTCGTTTTGTGATGGTTCTGAACCAACTTTTCACTATTATGTTGGAGTTTTTGTAATCCATGAAACAAACCGGAATGAGTTTGTAGCCTGCGTGCTTAAAAGCCCATATTCGATGTGTGCCATCCAAAACGACTAATGTTTCCTTATCAACAAGTATGGGGTGTTTTGCATATCCATCATCTTTGAATGTTTTAATTAGTTTTTCAGCACTTTCAGTGATTATCTCTTCATGAATGTGAAGTTTTTTAATTTCATAAAGTTGAAGTTCTAATTCGATTTTAGGGTGTGAAACACGAAATACCATTATTTCACTCGACATTTATTTTTCTTTAAGTGTTTTTAGAAGTTTCTAGTTCGCGCTTTATTATTTTTATTACACTTTCACCTTTCTCTTGAAGTGCTTCTATAGTTTGACCAATACTGTGTGGTGTTGCAATTACTTTGGGATGTTCAATCAATTGTTTAGTAATCTCATCCTTAAATGGGGGTTGTTGTTTGTATACATCTAATCCTGCGCCACTCAATTTTCCATCTTTTAAAGCTTTTAGTAACGCCCGTTCATCTATTATTTCTCCTCTAGCTGTGTTGATGAGATATGCGCCATCTTTCATTTGCTTGATTTCCCTTTCTCCAATCATGCATCTGGTTTCTTCATCAAGAGGAACGTGTATTGTTATATAATCGGAAGTTTCTAAGAGTTGAGGTAAAGATACAGTTGTCACCTTCACATAAGGATCATAGATTATCACCCTCATATTGAGGGCTAATGCTATTTTTTCTACATATTTTCCAATTGTACCATACCCGATGATTCCTAAAGTTTTACCCTGGATTCTGACGCCAACTAACTTATTTTTGTTCCATTGAGACTGTTTCATCGATCGATCTCCTTCCATAAGTCGTGTAGCATGAGCAAAAATATAACTTAGGACTCCTTGTGCTACATCCTCAGATTGAACTGGCGTAGTGTAGAATTGGATTCCCCTTTCTAATAGAAAGAGTTCATCCACATGATCCTTGCCATGCGTAGCCGTGATCACACATCGTAAATTTGGTAGTTGACGAACCAAGTCTCTATTTACCAGTGTCTTACTTCGAACTACAAGTATGTCAATCATTTCTGGAGGATTTGGTATCTCATGATAGATTCTTAAACCATCATCCGCTAATCTATCATAAAACTTTTTTTGAAATTTTGCAAATATCAATACACCATATTTTCTCATATTGTATTCCCCACTATGAATGTCGCCATAGAAAGCTCGTACTATTTATATTTTAAAGATGTAGACCCCCTACGTTACATGAAAAAACAATAAGCATCTTATTTAGCATAATCAACCCACTTTAACCTTTCATGATTATCTCTACAGGCCTGTGTACTTTTCTGTTGTAGTTTCTATATCGATATGATCTACCACTATCTCATATTGATCTATTACACCTGATCTTTCTCTGGATTGCACAGTTCCTACCGTGACTTTAGTACAGCTTCGTAAAATCAAAACGGCATAGTATGAAATACCCTTTTTTATTAATCTTTAGATATAGACGCGTTTATATCAACCTTAAAATTTACTTGCTTTAGGTTGTCTATCCCTTTAAAGTTCATGGAATTGCAAATGATCATTTTAATTTTTGGTTCCAAGTTATTCTACCACCCGCAGTCCTGTCGTACTTCATTGAGTACTTCAAGCATTGCTGTGATGTCTTGAAATTCAATATAACCCATGTTTCCAATTCTAAAGGTCGTATTTTTCAAGTTTCCGTACCCTTTTGCGAGTTCAAACCCTTTTTCACGCATTTTTTCATAAATTGTAATTCCATCGACGTTATTTGGGGTGTTTATGCAGGATAATGTTGGGCTTTCATAACCTTTTTTTGGAAATATGCTTAATCCTTGTTTTTGGATTTCATTTCTAATTATTCTATTCCTTTTTCTGTGAACTTCAAAGAATTTTTCTTTTCCTCCCAGTTCATCTATTGTCTTTAAGATCTGATTTAAGCCCGCTATTTGGGGTATCGTTGATGTCATTGGTGTGCTATTTCTCTTGTGATATTTTTCCCATATTTTAAAGTTAAAATACCACCCAGGATTCTGAACGGTTTCTGATTTTTTTAAAGCCTCTTTGGATACACTTCCAATTCCAAGACCTGGAGGAACGCCAAAGCATTTTTGTGAACTTGAAAAACATACATCTATACCCCATTTATCAACTTTTATATCTGTTCCACCCATGGAGCTCACAGCGTCTACTAGTAGTAGTTTACCATGTTTTTTGACAACGTCAGCAAGTTTTGATAATGGATTTATTAGTCCTGTACTTGTTTCATTATGCGTGATGGATACAGCCTCGACATCTGGACATTTAGATAACTTTTCATCTAGTACATCTGGTGAAATCGGTTCTCCTAATGGGGGTTCAATCGTCTCGACGATTTTTCCGTTCAAAACAGCAACTTCAGCGAATCTCTTTCCAAAACTTCCATTAATACAACATAAGATTTTTTTATTTACACAGTTCCTTACGGCTCCTTCCATAAAACCTGTGCCGGTGCTTGAGAACAGATAAATGTGAGCTTCTGTTTCTAAAAAACTCTGCAAAAATTCTACAGTTTCTCTATGTAATCTTTTATACTCTATACTTCGGTGACTATACATCTGCTGTTTCATCACTTCTAGGACTTCAGGATAGCAGGCTACTGGACCTACCGTAAACAATTTCATATAAAGGCACCTAACCAGATTCTCTATTCATGTATACTACATAAGCGTCAAATCTTTTAGGTATTCTTATGAACTATTTCTATTGTAGACTTTGATTTGACTACTCTAGAAATAACTAAACAAATGATGTATATGGTACTATAAATAAAAAAAGGAAAGTTTTGATCCTCATTGTAGCTTCTCAATCCATGGATACAGTTTCTGTAATCTTTTTATAGCTTGACTAACTTTCTCCTCTGGATATTCATAGGGGGGTAGTTTTCCATGGATGTAGTCGTCATAGGCTTGCATATCGAAGTAGCCGTGGCCACAAAGCAGGAAGAGAATCGTTTTTTCCTCACCTGTCTCTTTACATCTTAACGCTTCGTCTATAGCTCCTTTTATGGCGTGAGATGGTTCTGGAGCTGGTATTATTCCTTCTGCCCTTGCAAAGATTCTTGCAGCGTCGAATACTTCCACTTGATTGTAGGCTTGCGTTTCTATTTGCTTCTCTTGAGTCAATATGGAAAGTGTAGGAGCCATTCCGTGATAACGTAGTCCTCCAGCATGTATTGGTGGCGGTATGAAATCGTGACCCAAAGTATACATCTTCACTAGAGGTGTTAACCTTGCGGTATCCCCGTGATCGTACATGTAGGCTCCCTTGGTGACTGATGGACAAGCGGTGGCTTCAGTAGCTACAAATCTAATTTCCTTTGGTGCTTTCTTCGAAATTCTATCATGATAGAAAGGCCAGATCATCCCAGAAAAACTACTTCCTCCACCTATACATCCATAAATCATGTCTGGGTAGTCATCTACTAAATCAAACTGCTTCTTCGTCTCTAATCCTATGATACTTTGATGTGTGAGCACGTGGTTGAAGACGCTGCCTATTCCGTAATTAGTATCATCATTGTTGAGAGCATCTTCTATAGCCTCGCTTATGGCGATTCCTAGACTTCCAGAACTATTTGGATCTTCCTTAAGAAATTTCCTACCGACCTCTGTCTGAGTGCTTGGACTTGGATAGACATTAGCACCCCATGTTTCCATCATAACTCTTCTGTAGGGTTTCTGGTCATAACTAATTTTCACCATATACACTGTAGATTTAAGACCAAAAACCGAGCAGGCGAAGGCTATAGCTGAACCCCACTGACCTGCTCCTGTTTCAGTAGCTATGCGTTCTTTTCCTTCTTTCATATTATAGTATGCTTGAGCAACAGCAGTGTTGGGTTTATGGCTTCCTGAGGGGCTCACTCCCTCGTATTTATAATAAATTTTAGCTGGAGTCTTCAGTGCTTTTTCAAGTCTAACTGCTCTGAAGAGTGGAGATGGTCTCCAAAGTTTATAGACTTCTCT
>JAUWJG010000084.1 GCA_030607815.1 Candidatus Bathyarchaeota archaeon | reverse complement strand
TGATCATATGTGAGGTGGGAACCGTCAATCATAACTGAAGAAAAACCAGTATTAATGCAATCCTGACATAGTTCGTAACTATCACCGTGATCAAGATGAAGAACGATAGGAATATTGTACCCTAATTCCCCCGCATATTCGACGGCTCCTTGAGCCATGAATCTTAATAAGGTCTGATTAGCATACTTTCTAGCTCCTTTTGAGACCTGGATTATTACTGGTGACCTAGTTTCAACACATGCAAGAATAATCGCTTGTAATTGTTCAAGATTGTTGAAATTGTAACCAGGGATCGCATAACCTCCTTTAAGGGCTTTCCTGAAGAGATCTCGACTGTTTACGAGGCCTAAATCCTTATAGTTTATTATTCTTGTTGGCATTTTTTAATAAACGCTCCTAATTTTTCGCTTTATAATTTTATAATCCTTGCTAGAGAACATTTAGTAAATAAATATTTCGAAAAACCCCGAAAAAAAATAAGATAAGGTGACATTTCCAGAAAAAATAGTGAAGATAATACATAAAAATAAGTTATTCTTATACTATATCGGAATTCCGCTTCAAGTTGTGTTATTATGAAAAACAGATATTTACTTGCGATCGACATTGGTACATCGGTATCAAAAGTCATAGTATATGACGAAGAATTTCGTAAGATTACAGAAGCAAGAGATGAAATTACAACGTATTATCCTAAACCACACTTTTTTGAGCAAGACCCCAATCAATGGTGGACTAATGTAAAAAGGGAAATAGAGGAAGTAAACACAAAGATAGATCCTACTGAAATCGTGGGAATAGGTGTCTGTGCACAAATGCATGCACCAATCCTCGTAAATAAAGAGGGGGTGCCGTTATACCGTTGTTTGAGTTGGCCAGATCTACGTACAGTAGAAACCACGAATGAGATAACTCGTGAAACTGGAGTGAAACAATCATTTTACACTTCTATGGCACCAAAGGTACTATGGATAAAGAGAAAGCATCCTAAATTGATTGAAGAGACATATAAGATTCTTTTACCAAAAGATTTCATTAGAATGAAGTTGAGTAATACGTTTTGTACAGACTGGAATGATGCAAAGGGTACAGGCATGTTCAATGCGAAAGAAGGCATCTGGATAGAGAAAATTGTGAATTATCTTGGGATAGACGCGAATAAGTTACCTGACCCACGTAATAAAGAAGAGATTATAGGTGGAGTAACTAGGAAACTTGCGGAAAAAACAGGTTTAATTGAGGACACTCCGGTGATAGTAGGCGCACCAGATAACTTGGGTAGAACCCTTGACCGGACAGCTGCCAGCCCCAATGACCTATTAGTCTATCTTGGCACAGGTGCTATGATTGAGTATATATCGAAAAGTGGAGCAAAACCTCAAGGAACTTTCAGAAGTATCTTAGGCGTCGCTGGGACGGCGCCTCAATGGTTCAAAAACAACTTCTGTAAGGAAGATGTTATAAGAGCCAAGGAACTAGGGGTAAATGTTTATTCGTTTCTGGATGCAAAAGCACAGAAGCTTGAGCCGGGAATGGGTGGTTTAATATTTCTTCCACACATAATGGGTGAAAGAGCTTTTGAAGGGAAAACGAGGAATGATGTTGGTAACTTTAATCCTTATGCGCGAGGAGTGATTTTCGGCCTCTGCCTAGGTCACAGTCGGGAACATATCTTCAGAGCTATTAGGGAAGGAGCTGCATACCACCTTTATCTATGTTGGGAAAGGATACAATCATTAAATCCAAGAATCGTTGCTAATAGAATAATTACTTCTGGTGGAGGAGGTAAAAGCCGTTTTTGGAGGCAGATCATCGCAGATGTCTTTAGTTTGCCAGTTTGGGTGCCCAAGGAACTTGAGACAGGTTCACTTGCAATATCTTGTTTGATTTCTGTCAGTGCAGGAATCTATAGAGACTTTACAGACGCCATTAAACATATTAAAAACCCATTGGTCGATGTTGTAGAACCGATTGAGGAAAATAGGATTAAATACCGAAGGATGTTCAGTCTTTATAGGAAGCTTGAAGAAGACTTGAAGGATCTGTTTATGGATCCTAAACCTTAAGAACGCTTTCTCTTAGAACTGCTGTGGAATGTCTTTCGATACTTATTGTGATCTAATTTTTGTTGGTTATTACTGTTTTTGATGCAGAAGTTAATTCATCTCATAAGATTGTGACTGAAAAACTGCTTCTCTAAGGAGGAAATCAGATCTAATCGAAATTAATTGAATGGATAGATGAGTAAATTTAGTTTGTGGGTTTGGAGCAATCTATCATCACTTTAAGGCTCTTACGTCCGATTATCGCTTTGAATCCTTCTGCCATTTTATCTAGGGGTAGAACATGAGTTATCAGATTTTTTAAATTGATACTCTTATTTTGCATGAGATTAAGGCTTTTTACGAAATGAAGCGGTTGAAAATCGCGTGAGCCGACCAGTTTGATTGAAGGCCCATGCAAGAAATTTGGGTCTATTGGTATTTTAATCGGAGGATATGTACTTGCAAAGAAGTTGATTAGTCCTTCTTTTCTAACCATGCCCATGCCTTGTTTTATAGCTGATGGATGACCTGTAGCCAACATAACTGAATCTGCTCCCCAGCCATTAGTTAAAGCCTTAACAGTCTTAATCGGATCTTTCTTGTGAGAGTTTATAGTGAGGTCTACGCCTACTTTCTTTGCAGTTTCCAATCGGTCATCATGATGGCCGATAATTATTGTTTTTCCTGCCCCGAATATTTTTGCTAATTGTGTTATCAGAAGACCATTTGGACCGTCACCTATTATAGCTACCGTATCCCCAATAACAATTTCTGATCGCATAACAGTATTTAAACAACAGGACAAGGGCTCTGTAAAGGCGGCTTCTTCAAAACTTACATTGTTCGGTATCACATATGTACTAGATTCACTTACCTTAGTATACTCTGCAAAGGCACCTGTGCCGCCCCCACTGTGAATGCCAGAAGTCCTCAAGTTTAAGCAGTAGTTAACATTAGACCCTTCTCTAATACAGAAGTAACATTTACCACAAGGAATTCTACCATGGCCCACTACACGATCGCCAATTTTAAACGTTTGTACCGCGTTTCCAATTTCAGCTATTTCTCCAGAAAATTCATGTCCACGAATCGTTGGCCAAGCTTTGGGTTTTCTATTGCCCGTATAATATTTTAAATCACTTGGACAGATTCCACAATATTTAACTCTTATTAGAATGTCGTTTTCACTAATTTCAGGGATATTCACTTCTTCAACTCTAATATCATTAACATT
>JAUWJG010000073.1 GCA_030607815.1 Candidatus Bathyarchaeota archaeon | reverse complement strand
TGATTCAGGTGGCGGAATCTGTTGCTCCGTTATGTAAAGCTATTGAAGGCTACATAATCATTACTGATAATAATCTCTCAGATTTAAATACAAAGCTTAAACCGATTTACAGTTATGAAGAACTTTTAAATAAAGCTTCATCTCTATTTGATTGGCCCTATTTAGATGAAAATTCATCTTACGCTGCATGTTATACAACAGGTACTACAGGTAAGCCTAAAGGAGTTTATTATTCTCATCGGGAAATATACATTCATGCTTTAATGTTTACAGCTAAGTTTTCAATTTCAGTAAACGATGTTGTCTTTCAAATGGTTCCTATGTTTCATGTTCTTGGTTGGTCAATACCTCAAGCATCGGCATATGCGGGTGCAAAATTAATCTTTTCAGGTAAATGGAATTTACTTGATTTAAAGGAACTTACTTATCTTATGGTCAAAGAAAAAGTAACTATCTCTGCTGCAGTACCCACCGTTTTGATGGCGATGCATGAAATTATTAGGAAAATGGATGAAAAACCAGATCTTACAGGTGCTCGATTTCTTTGTGGGGGTTCTGAACCACCCATAACTCTAATGCGAGGATTTTGGGATGAAACCAAGGGAGAAATAGTACACACATACGGTTCTACAGAAGGATTGGCAATAGTTACTCTAAATTATTTTAAACCTTGGCTTAAAAAAGGACTCTCAGCCGAAGAACTCTGGGACTTTAAGAAGAAGCAAGGTATAGTAAATTCGGGTATAGATATTAAGATCGTAGATGAAGATGGGAATGCACTTCCTCATGATGGAATCAATTCTGGAGAAATCCTTTTACGTGGACCTTGGATTACCAGAACATATTATAACTCAGATCGTACAAAAGATAGTTTTACGGATGATGGCTTTTTTAGAACTGGAGATGCTGGTAGTATTTATTCTGAAGGATATCTAAAGATTACGGATAGAATTAAAGACGTAATTAAAAGCGGTGGAGAATGGATAAGTTCAATTGATATGGAGAATTCTCTAATGTCTCATGCAAATATTCTTGAAGCTGCTGTTGTAGGAATACCCCACCCGAAGTGGGAAGAAAGACCTTTAGCATTAGTTGTTCTACGTGAAGGTTTTGAATCTATTGACGAAGATAAAATTCGTCAATATCTTGCCAAAAAATTTGCTAAATGGCAACTCCCAGATAAGATTATATTTGTGGACTCAATCCCCAGGACCAGTGTAGGTAAATTAAATAAGAAAGTAATGAGAATGGAGTATAAAGATATTTATCATGAGATTTAACGAAAATTAGGGAGTAAATGATTATGCCAATAGTCGATAAATCAAAGTTTCATCGTCCTGAAATTATTGAGATAATGAAAACACGTAAACGTAACCTCGATTTCTGTATGAATGCATTTATAGAGGAGACTGGCTCCGATCGCAAGTTATATTTATCACTATTTAAAAAAATAGATGATCTAAATACTCGTTGGGTTAATGGAAAAGATACAAAAGGTATTCTTTCAACAGAAGATATTTCATTAGCGGTCAAATACCTAAGGTTTTTCTTAGAATTCCAAGCAGATTATATGCAAAAATTGACCCCAATTCCAAGAATAGCAATGATAGAAAGCGTTAGTGAGGAAGGTGTATCTGCTGAATGGAATGCATATCCTGGATCATTGGAGGACCATATCATGATCTATATCCATGGTGGGGGCCATGTTATGGGGTCAGTTAATACACATAGATTGTTTACATTGGAACTTGCTAAAACAACCAATCTGCGGATTCTGAGTATTAATTACCGTCTTGCTCCTGAACATCCTCACCCTGCAGCTTTAGAAGATTGTGTTTCGATTTACAAATGGCTTCTATCATTAGGTTTTAATTCTAATAATATAATTATTTCAGGTGATTCCGCGGGTGGTTATTACACACTTTTAACTTTACTCAAACTCCGAGATGATGGACTTCCTCTGCCAGCAGGTGCTGTTTGTTTTTCACCCTCAACAGATATGGCACAAACAGGTGAATCAGTAAAAAAAAATTGTTATACTGATCTCATTTTGGGTGATTTAGGTTATATCTGGTGGATTAACGCCCATATTGCTAGCGCGGATCCTTTAGATGCATCTATATCGCCTCTCTATGCAGATTTAAAGGGTCTTCCTCCAATATTAATTCAAGTAAGCACAAGTGAAATGCTTTTTGACGATTCTAGGAGGTTTTATGAACGCGCGCGAGAAGCAGGTGTTGATGTTACTTTACAAACTTGGGATGATACTTTACATGTATTCCAAAATAACCCACAATTACCAGAAACAAAGGAAGCATTGGAAAAAGTCAGAATTTTTGTAAAAAAGGTATTTAATTAATTTTGAGAGATTTAACTTAGAAGAGTTAAAAGATGGTAGAGAAAAATCTTATATTGAATATTTCTATCTACAACATCCGTTCAAATTAAATATTAATTGAAAATCCTTAAACTGATTTTCTATGTGAAACTAATTTTTATTAAGTTGTATATTATCATAATTAATCTATTCTAGATTATTTTTCCACAATAAAAAAGGTTTGAAATTTGACAATACTCGAAGAGGCTTTAAAAGGTAATACTACAAGTGAGATGCTCCACATAGCTGAATCTGAGAAGGTTGATTTGAAAGAAGTTATTAGGAATGTCTCAAAGGGAATAATAGCTATAATGAAAAGAGAGAATTACCAACCTGTGGGTATAGGTTATCCTTTAAGAACAAAAATAAACGTTAACCTCGGTACATCCTCTTCGGCTATAAATATAGATGAAGAATTTCAAAAAGTAGAAATAGCCCAGAAATATGGCGCTGATACCATTTCAGATCTTTCGATGGGTGGAGAGATAGACCAAATTAGAAAAAAGATTTTGGAAATTTCGAGTGTTCCTATAACCACCGTACCAATTTATCCAGCTGTTATTGAAGCAGGTTCTACCTCGAACATTACTGAAGATCTCATTTTTAAAGTGATAGAGAAACAACTTAAAGATGGAATTAGTTCGATTGTATTGCATACTGGATTTAATCTGGATACTCTGAATGAAATGAAGGGAAAAAGAATAATGAAAATAGTATCAAAGGGGGGGAGTCTGACCGCATCGTATATGAAATTGAACGATGTTGAAAATCCATTTCTAACAAATTTTGAGTATATTCTAGAACTAGTTAAAGAATACGATATTGTACTAAATTTAGGCAATGCTTTAAGAAGTGGATGCATTCACGATAAAGTGGACGAGTTTCAGCTCTCTGAAATAAAAACAAATAATAAGCTAGCAAAGAATGCAAATAACGCTGGAATTCAAGTAATATTAGAAAGTTTAGGAGGCCATATAAACGCAAAGGACATAATTAAATGGGTACAGTACCATAAAGAACTTACAAATAATCGACCGTTATTCGTTTCCGGTCCACTTCCTATAGATACCGCAACAGGTCACGATCATATCGCTGCGGCAATAGGAGGCTCATTCGCTTCTGGCTTTGGAGCAGATTATATATGCGCTATCACTCCAGCTGAGCATCTTTGTCTGCCATCTCTAGAAGACATTAAGCAGGGAGTAATCGCATGTAAAATCGCTGCACATGCAGGAGATTCTATGAAGTTTGGCTTGAACCATCTTTTTAACGATGATTTAGAGCTGTCGAAGAACCGATTTTCAAAGAATTGGAAAAAACAATTTGAGTATTGTATTGATTCTAGCGAACCAAAAAGAAGGCATCCAATCGACGAAGAGATTTGTAGTATGTGTGGAGCTCACTGTGCGTTATCTTTATCCAAGAAAATATTATAGCTGTTTTATTTTTTGTTTATAGGAAACATATTCACATACTTTTGCTAAAGCGTTTACAGGTCTATCCC
>JAUWJG010000079.1 GCA_030607815.1 Candidatus Bathyarchaeota archaeon | reverse complement strand
CAGCATCCCAAACTCGGCTTAAGCTTAATCCGGAGAGACCTAATACGCCGGAACTTATCATGGTTAGGTTTCGAAGTTTTAAACCAGCAAGGTTAACGGTTAAATCTGGCCTCATTTATACCACTTTCTTGAGTAAGATATATGATTTAGTCTAAGATATTATATTTCACATATTTATTATATGACTTAAAGATAGAGGTTGAGTTGCTTGAAGATTACAATTATTGAATGGCTTATAGGCGTTTTTGCCATAGATGAGGAAAACAAAATTATTGATACTGTATTCTTTCCTAGGAATGGAGAAAAAATGATGGATATAATTATCAAAGTTCAGAAGGGGGAGATTGTAGAGGAAGTGGCAAAAATTGTTAGAGATTTAATTGATAAAGGTTATCGAAGTATTATCGTAGAGAATGTAAATTTAGCTAAATCGATAAGAGAAAACTTCGATGTAGAGGTCTCCATTGAAAATCCAAGTCAAATAGGAAAATATCTCCGGAAAAATGTTGCTAAATTAGCTATAGAGAAAGGATATATAGAAAATCTTGAGGAATTCAATAAGATAGTTCATGAAATTACCACATTATTATCTAGGAAGAACATCCGAGAAAAGTCAAGTAGACGAGATCTTCTCACATCCCAAACTATCCTCATCATAGATGATTTGGATAAAACATTCAATCTTTTTGCTAATCGATTAAAAGAATGGTATGGAATCCACTTCCCTGAATTGAACACTATTGTCAATAAGAACGAAAAATATCTAAAACTTATCGCTTCTCTCGGCGGAAGAAGTAACTTCACATTGGAAAAACTCGTCGAAGAGGAGTTTACACCGGAACAGTGTAAGAATATATTATCCGTAGCAAGGTCGTCAATTGGAGCAAAAATAGGGAAAGATGATATTTTAGAGATACAAAACTTTGCTAATGCTCTTCTCACATTATACAACACTAGAAATAACCTAGAGAGTTACCTCGAAGAAGTGATAAAAGAAGTAGCTCCGCACATTCATAAGCTTGTAGGACCCACTCTTGGAGCTCGGTTAATAGCGAAAGTGGGTGGATTGCAAAATTTGGCTAAAAAATCATCCAGCACCATACAGATTCTTGGAGCTGAGAAAGCTTTATTTCGTTCACTAAGAACAGGGACGAATCCTCCGAAACATGGATTGATATTTCAACATAATCAAGTTCATATGCAACCTCGTTGGCAGAGAGGAAAAATAGCTAGAGCTTTAGCTAGTAAACTTGCGATTGCTGCAAGGCTTGACGCATATGGAGGAAAATATCAAGGAGAAGAATTAAGTAAAGCTTTTGATGAACGGGTTAAAGAAATTAGGGAAAAATATTCAGAACCACCATCAAGAAGAGGGAATAAAAAAGATGAATATTAAGGTTAATCCCCACAAAAAACTTCACGGTATTTACCAAATTAGGATAGGTAATGGGAGAAGCACACTTTGCACACGCAATCTAGCTCCTGGCAAAAACGTATATGGAGAGAAATTAGTTAAGCATGAAGAGAATGAATATCGTCTCTGGGACCCATATAAGAGTAAATTAGCTGCAGCTTTGTTGAAAGGTTTAAGAACGGTACCGATTCGGTCTGGCCATAAAGTGCTTTATATAGGCGCTGCTAGTGGAACAACAGTAAGTCATGTATCAGATATTGTTGGTTCTCTGGGTTGTGTTTATTGTATTGAGTTTTCTTTTAGGCCTCTTAGAGACCTAATAATTAAAGTTTCGCCATTTAGAGAAAATATTTTTCCAATTTTAGCTGACGCTCGTTTTCCGGAGCGATACCGCATGTTAGTAGAGACCGTGGATGGGATATATTGTGATATTGCTCAACCGGAACAAGCAAGGGTCTTGGCTGATAATGCAGATATTTTTCTCCAAGATGGAGGATGGGGTTTATTTGTAATAAAAGCACGGAGTATAAACGCAATAGAGGATCCTTCCAAGATTTTTAAAAGAGAGGTGGATGTGTTGAAGAATAGAGGTTTTAATATAGAAAAGATAATTAGGTTGAAACCATTTGATAAAGCCCACGTCTTAGTCTTAGCAAAATATCGTAACTAATTCCTTATTATTCCGTATCATTAAAGCTATAGAAGATTTCTTGTTATCTAGGGTTTCCTGTTTAATTTGAATTATAAATTAAGATTCCTAAAAGATTTCCACAAGATTCAATCAATTAGAACAGAAGTTCTAATTTGAACAAATAAAGACTCAATATTGTTAAAATGAATGTTTTAACGATTCCGTAAAAAAGAGGACTTTAACAATTAATATGTAAGTCTTAAACCTTAAGATGTGGTTAAAAATGTTTTACAGTTATAATAAATAATATAATAAAATTGATGTCTGAATTATCTGATTATACCTCTAGAATGTAAATGATTCATGGTTCCAATATAATTAAATAATAATATTTTCAAACAATAAGATAGAAGAGTCAAATATTTAATTTCGTAAAGATAGAAAGTGGAATTGTGAAAGAATAATGGTTAAAACTATTACAATATACGATATTCATAATATAAAACAAAAAGAAGCTAGACCAGGTTTAAAAGGTGTAATCCTATTCGATGAAAAAACACCGACAGAAAATATTTTCTCAGGCATTTTCACTCTTGAATGTGGAGGAAAACTTGATATGCATTATCATGATCGTGAGGAGATGCAACACGTAATAAAAGGTTATGGAATTCTTCGGGATGTGAAAAACAAAGAGTATAAAGTAGATCCTGGAACAACTTTTTACTGTCCTGTTGGACCCGAAGGTGCCCATGAAATCAGAAACATAAGTGATGTTCCATTTGTATGTCTTTATGTTTACAATTCACCCGGAGGAAAACGAGTCTCCTCAAGCCTTTTGATTGATAATGAAAGCGAATTCATAGAAAAATAATTATTGTAATGAAATAGGTGGACATTGATTAAAATGGTGGAAGGTAAGGGTTATTGTGCAAGAAAACAGGAGCGAAAAAACCTGAAACAAATAGCAGAATTCATAAAGAATAAGGACAAAATCATAGTTATCCCTGATTTGATTGATAAAAATGAAGATAAGAATAGAAAGATAAAACGAAAAATATAAAAAAAGAAAGAGGGGACTTCTCAGATTTCACTCGATTTTTGTCACTTCGACTATTCCGTTGTCAGCGTCAACTTTAACAAAGTCTCCTGTGTTTATGAGTTGACATGGGTCCTGATCTAATTCGATAACCGTGGGTACTTTGGATGATATCACGCCGTTAGCTGCCACAGTATCGAGTCTATTATTAATGATAGCTGCAGGTGCGAATCCGTTTTTGCAATTCCAAAATAGTATAGAACCACCCGCCGTTGAACCTTTACCGAAGGGGTAGACGAGGATTTTTCCTTTTATATTCTCTCCAACGAGTT
>JAUWJG010000018.1 GCA_030607815.1 Candidatus Bathyarchaeota archaeon | reverse complement strand
GAGGTGGAAAGAAGAGGTGTAGCACAACTCCTCGCACTAATGGATGGGCTCGAAGCTAGAGGAAACGTGATCGTGATAGGAGCTTCAAATCGAGTAAATGCTATAGATCCAGCTCTTAGAAGACCAGGAAGGTTTGACAGAGAAATTGAGATAGGTGTTCCTGATAAGAAGGGACGTTTTGAGATCCTTCAAATTCACTCAAGAGGTATGCCGCTCTCTAAAGATGTTGATTTAAAAAGATTGAGTGAAATAACGCATGGTTATTCAGGTGCAGATATATCAGCGCTATGCCGTGAAGCAGCAATGAAAGCACTACGCCGTTATCTTCCAAAAATAAATTTAGAGGAAGAACATATACCACCAACAATCTTAGAGGAAATGGAAGTTAACTATAACGACTTTACAACAGCTTACAGAGAAATTACACCAACTGCAATGAGAGAAGTATTCGTCGAGATTCCGACTGTTCATTGGGAAGATGTGGGTGGTTTAGACGAAATAAAACAAGCTTTAAAGGAAGCTGTTGAATGGCCAATAAAGAAACCGGAAGAATTCACAGCGATGGGTATTGAACCACCTAAGGGCATCCTACTCTACGGTCCACCAGGCTGCGGAAAGACACTGCTCGCTAGAGCTATTGCAACAGAAAGTGAAGCAAATTTCATTAGCATTAAAGGTCCTGAAATTTTAAGCAAATGGGTCGGTGAATCAGAGAAAGCGATTAGGGAAATTTTCAGGAAGGCAAGAATGGCATCACCCGCGATAATATTCCTTGATGAAGTAGACTCAATAGTTCCAAGACGCGGTGCAGGTTATTCTAATGGAGGAGTCACACAAAGAATGGTCAGCCAACTTTTAACAGAAATGGATGGATTACTAGCTTTACAAACCGTAGTAGTCATAGCAGCCACTAACAGACCGGACATACTAGATCCAGCGCTTATAAGACAAGGAAGATTTGATAGATTAATTTATGTCCCAGCCCCAAACAGTGAAAGTAGACTTGAAATCCTAAAAATATACACAAAAACAATGCCATTAGATAAAGAGATAGATTTCACATATATACAAAAAAACACAAAAGGGTACTCAGGCGCAGATCTAAAAGCTGTATGCAGAGAAGCTTCCATGAATGCCATGCGAAAACAAAAAAAAATCGTGTCCATGGATGACTTTAAAAAAGCATTAAAAATTGTAATGCCAACTATATCGAAAGATGTAGAAACTTGGTACAGAAGCACTGTTCAACAATTTAAAAAACCGGGTAAAACAGCCACGCCGATAGCATAAGAACAGGTGAAAGAAATGTCTAAGATTTGGTATACTCAACCACTTCATACAACAATAGTTGAATTCCTTCAAAAAAAACGAGGCGCTACAATAGATGTTGACCTATATAATGCTTTAAAAAAGAAAAATAAAGATTTAAGTTTTAGACGATTCAACAAGACATTAATGAAGTTAGACATCGAAGGTATCATTCATGTTGCTAGTTTAACGAAGAATAAGAGACATATAGAACTTATAAAAACTTAACTTTTACATCGAAATAAATCATAATTTTTTAAAAAAAAGATCGGTGAACGCTTGTGGGTGTTCGAATTGGTGGTCTAATTCCAAAGAAAGAAATAAGTTTTCAAGATCTATCCGGGAGAATCGTAGGCATAGACGGTTATAATGTATCATATCAATTTCTAGCTAGAATAAGGAATAAGAGAACGGGAAAACTTCTTCAAGACAATAAAGGAAGAATAACTTCGCATCTCACTGGAATATTATACCGTGTAAGCCATTTTGTAAAGTTGGGGATAAAACCAGTATTTATTTGGGATGGAAAACCTCCGAAACTAAAAAGAAAGACTATCATGAAACGAAAAATTACTAGAGAGAAAGCTAAGAAAAAATGGATAAAAGCTTTAGAGCTGGGAGAAGACCCGATGACTTACGCTCAAAGTTCATCAAAACTGACATTAAAAATGGTAGAAGAGACTATTCAACTCTTAGGTTATATGGGGATACCTTCAGTTAAAGCTCCAAGTGAAGGTGAAGCACAATTAGCTAAAATGGCTATAGAAGGAGATATCTGGGCGAGTTCATCTCAAGATTGGGATAGTCTTTTATTTAATTCACCTCGATTAATAAGAAATCTTTCAATTACGGGTAAAAGAAAACTGCCTAAAAAACAGGTTTATATTAATATCAAACCGGAGATTGTTGAACTAACAAAAGTACTTCAAAATTTAGGAATAACAAGAGAACAATTGGTAACAATTGGAATTCTTATAGGTACAGATTATAATATTGGTGTGAAAGGTATAGGACCGAAGAAGGCTCTTCGGTTGATAAAGAAATATAAAACTAATAAACGTATATTGGAAAATGTGAAATGGGAAGAAGATGTAGAATTTGAAGAAGTCTTTAATTTTTTTCTTAACCCACCAGTTATAAGTGAATATGAGATAAAATGGAAAGAACCTAATTCTGAAAAGTTAATGGAATTTATGGTGGAAGAACATAGTTTTTCTGAAAAAAGAGTAGAAAAGGTCATAAATATTTTAGAAAAGAGGGGGTCTGTCATAAAAACAAAAAAAACATTAGAAGATTTTTTTAAATTAACACCTTAACAAAGTCCAATGACAAATACATATAAGAAAAAAATAAAAAAGAAGAAACCTAAATTGAAAACTCTTTTAAAATCTAAACAATAGTTTTTTTTACGGTGTCTTAGTAAGAATAGAGAACCCTCTGTAAGAAGAATGAACGTAAAATATGAAGAAGCGAGCTATTATAAGAACTGGATTGGCTTTTTTAAATAGATAATTTAATGTAAATTAGTAGAGGTTTTGATTAGTACTTCAATTTTAACCTTACTTCCTTCCTTAAGGTTAAATCTCTTTCTAAGATGAACAGGTGCAATTACCTCAAGAACGGATTCATCATAATGAGTGCGTTTTATTAGTATAACTGCTCCGTTAACAACATTATTTATTATTGCTGGAAAACATCTAACTTTACCGAAGAATCGTTTATCTACCATAAACCCTTCAATAGTAAGTGAGGGATACATTTCCAATTCTTGCTTTTTTCTAAGTTCAGATGGAGAAAGTTTTAAATTCAATGTTCCAGGGTAAGGATTGAAACCTAGTTTTCTCCTTATTTGAAGAGTGTAACCTTTCTGACCTAGGTAATAACTACCTTCGCCAAATCCAGAAAATAAGGTTCCCTCAAGAATAATTTGACTTGGAATTCCTTCTAAAAAGTTTTTAAGTCCAATGTAAATCCTGCCTAACTCTTCTAACCCTTTCTTCGTTATGCTGACCTCAACTCCTCTAAAAGAAGCTTGTTTCAAGATGAAACCATTTTTCTCAAGTTCACTTAGGTGACGAGATGCGGTCTGTTGAGAAGCTTCTAATAATTCAGCTAATCTTACTGTTGAAAGTTTAATATTTTTTTTATAAGCTTCAAATTCTGCAAGTTTATATAAAGTATACCAGAGTATTGGTTTCATCATATTTTTTCCTCGGATTTTCACGATTATACATAGGGTATATCTATTTAATAAGAACTAGATTTCCAACCATTTTTTCCGGTCAATGGAACAAACGCGACGCTACCTAAGTTTTCAGTGACTGTACTTCCATCATAATTCTTCTTTATCTTTATTAAACTCTGAAAGAAGTAATGGTCCCCAACAGGAATTAAGAGCATCCCTCCTGGCTTCAATTGTTCAATTAAAACGGTGGGAGCCTTTGGTGCTGCTGCTGTTACAATAATTCTATCATATGGAGCTTCTTCGGCATAACCTATAGATCCATCTTGTTGGATAACGGTTACTTTTTTGTTGTAATTTGTCTTTTCTATATTCTTCTTTGCAAATGAAAAAAGTTCTGGAATAATCTCAAGGGTATATACATGACCTAGATTTTTGTCGTTCGTCTGACAAATTATTTCTGCCGTTATAGCTGCATTATACCCACTTCCAGTTCCTATTTCTAAAATTTTATTACCATTTTTAAAATCTGAAACTTCAGCCATAATGGCAACCATGTGAGGTGCAGATATTGTCTGTTTAAATCCTATAGATAATGGCATATCGATGTAAGCCTTCTCTTTTAAGTTAACGGGGAGAAATTTTTCCCGTGGAACTATTCTAAAAGATCTGATGATCTTAGATGAAGAAAGATATCCTTTAGAGATTAGTGTTTTTACTAGATCTTCTCTCCATTTTTTGAAGGACATTATTTGCGGTACCTACTAAGACTTAAGTTTTAGTAATAAATGAGTAAACCCTAGATTAATATTGCGTGGATTCGTATATGAGGATTGTTGAAATACTAGAAGCTAGTGGTCATAGAAATATAGTCGCAGAAAATAAAGCAACTTTTGAGATAACGAAAGAGACGCACCTATCTAAAAAGGGGGATTGTATAGTTGGTATTCGAGCGTCTAAAGGTGCTTGTGAATTAAGTGAGGAGTTTAAACGCCTTGCAAAGAGAGAAAATGCTAGGATCACCGTAATTTTTCAAGTGGGAAAGAATAGAGAGGTGGCGATAGGAAGAGGAAGTTCGCAATTAACATTTAAACATCCTACTGATCTCGTTGCGAGGAGGAGTACTTACACGTGTGGAAGAACATTAATGATAAAGACGGATAAAGCAGCCGCAGATTTATCTAGGCATATAATCGAAAAACTTAAAAATGAAAATCAGAAAATGAAAATAATCCTCATCGTTGATATCTAATGGATGACAGCATCTACCGCAACTTGCCATTCGTGAGGAGCTATCGCTTTAATCAAACGAATATCAGAATAATTTTTAATATTTCGACCAGTTTTTGAAACAGCTTTACTTAATTTCTTCATAACATTTTCTAAAATATTTGGTTCGGCTTCAAAACTATAATAATGAAGAGTTCCTCCTGTGATTTTT
This sequence comes from Candidatus Bathyarchaeota archaeon, assembly GCA_030607815.1. GTDB lineage: Archaea > Thermoproteota > Bathyarchaeia > RBG-16-48-13 > JAUWWH01. Next base: position 6,554 of record JAUWJG010000018.1, on the reverse strand, counting down.
AAAGCTTTACAAGCTACATCGATGTATTTTATCGATTGTTCAGGTAGGTTCATTATGACTCTATCAGCGATTCCGACGTAATTTCCTTCGATAATTTTTCTAGCATCTCCATAGAGGGGAAAAATTTGTTCATGAAGTCTATTTGCAATTATATTCTTTTTCAAATAGTTAAAAGCATCTATGTTAATATCGATGGCAAAGATTCTAACATTACTACATTTTTTTCCTATTAATATTGAAAATGGGCCTACTCCAGCGAACATATCGATAACGGTTTCTTCTTTTCTCACTTGTTGAGAAATTCGCCAACGTTCTTGTGAAAGTCGGGGGCTAAAGTATACTTTCGTTGGATCCAAATGAAAAATACAACCGTGTTCTCGATATTCAGTCTCGGTTACATCAATGCCAGCAATGATTTTGAATTTTCTTAAACGAAATTTTCCACTTATTGCACCTTTCTTAACTAAAACAGTGTTTATATTTTTATGAAGTTTTATTATAGTTTTACCTACTAAAACTTCGTAATTCTTCAACTGAGGCGGAATCTGAATAATAGCTACTCGTCCGATAACATCCATCGAATGAGGTAGATACATATGTAATGGATGAGGAATCTTTCCCTGTAAAGCTTCTTGTATTGATTTTGGTCTATTTCTCTTTTCTTGGAAGTTTTCATTGGTTAATTCTATTCCATCAGCAAATTTTAATAGGGAAACTATTTCCTTCATGGAAAATTTTTTAATCAATGGTATGAAAACGTGATTCTCAGTACTACTAATTTTTAAATTTTTGTCGATGATTTGCATCTCATTTGAGAGTTGTATAATCACCTGTCCAAGAATGCTTGGAATTTTAATGCAAGGCGCTTTTATCATGTCAATATCCTACTATTCAATGCTCTTTAGCATTTAAATAAACTTAAAAGGATAACAAAAAAAGAAAGAGTTATTAGAAAAAGTATTAGGTAAAGTATATAGGCGGGTCTTGGGCCCGTAAGACAAAACAAATAGTTTGTCCGGGATGCTAAGCTAGGTAGAGCAGCGGACTGTAAAATTCAGGCTGAAGCTCTTAAGATTTAGGGTAAACCCGAAGGTCAGGGGTTCAAAAGAACTGTCTGAGTACAGGCAGACTGAAATTCCCCTCGGGCCCGCCATATTTTTAGTTTGAAGTTATATGTAAAAAAGACTTTCATAGAGGATAGAGCGAAAATTGTTCTCAAAGATCTAATTATCTTTAATAAATTATTAATGTAAAGCTAATTGCAAATAAAGAAGAATCGTCTTTACATAATGTTTAAAAACAGCGTTAATGTTGTTTGACAACGAGTAAATGTAAAATAATGGTTATTGATGCAATAGATTTAATAAATTTGAGCTTAAAAAATTATTATCGGGCGATAAAGGTTAGAAAAAAGAATTGATAGAATAAATTATGCGGTAAGTGAATATTTAAAAAAATGATTATGGGGATGAGAATGAATGGGAGATCCTAGACGGCAAAGAAAAAAGTATGAATCCCCAAGATATCCATGGAATATCGATAGGTTAGAACGTGAATTGAAATTAATTGGTGTATTTGGGCTGAGGAATAAACGAGAATTATGGAGGAATTATTATGTGCTTTCTAAATATCGAACCTTGGCAAGGAACCTATTAGCAGAATCATCAGAAGAGAGGTCTAAACTGGAAAAACAGCTTTTACGTAAGCTCTTTTCTTTGAAAATTGTACCAGAAAACGCGACTCTAGATACGATTTTAGACTTATCTGTAGAACATATTCTTGAGAGAAGAATTCAAACGCTAGTTTACAAGAAGGGTATGGCCAAAACTCCTCTTCAAGCTCGTCAACTTATAACGCATGGTCATGTCTCTGTAAGGGGAAGAAAAGTTACATCTCCCAGTTGCATTCTGAAAGCAGATGAAGAAGAATACTTGAAATACACATCTACTAGTGCATTTGCGAAAGATAATAGTTTAATATGGGGGGAGACTTCGTCTCCTTCTTCAACAATAGCTGAAGATAATAATAAGAGTGAGGGTAAAGTGCAATGAGTAGAAAAGGAGAAAAATGGGCAATAGTAAACATTTTTTCCTCGTTTAACAATACGATTGTACATATTACGGATATAACCGGAGCAGAGACTATATCTATAAAATCAGGGGGTATGTTTGTAAAGGCTGACCGATATGAATCGTCTCCATATGCAGCCATGCAAGCTGCGTCAAGTGCGGCTCAAACAGCAAAAGATAAGGGAATAACTGGTATTCACATAAAGGTTCGAGCTCCTGGTGGTTTAGGAAGTAAGACGCCTGGTCCTGGAGCTCAACCAGCTATTAGAGCTTTAGCTAGGTCTGGTCTACGAATCGGTAGAATAGAAGAGGTTACACCGGTTCCACATGATGGTTGTAGACGCCCTGGTGGTCGTAGAGGAAGAAGAGTATAATCATCCAGGGGTAATGTTTTTTGGAAGTTAGAATATTAGAAAATGAGGATAATTGTTTAAAGTTTTTAATTAATGGAATATCAATACCTATAGCTAATGCATTAAGGAGAATTATGATAGCTGAAGTTCCTTCAATGACTATAGATGATGTAATCGTAATAGAAAACTCTTCACCGATGAATGATGAGATTTTAGCGCTTAGATTAGGATTGATCCCTCTAAAAACAGATTTAGACTCCTATTTTCTTCCTGAAGAATGTACATGTCAAAGTGAATTGGGATGTAATCAATGTAGTGTAACACTTACTTTGGAGGCAAAAGCGGAAGAATCGATTAGAACAGTATATTCAAAGGAATTGAATTCTACTAACCCAGACATCACTCCTGCTAACAGTGGAATCCCAATCTTAAAACTTGGTTACGGACAGAGTGTTCGTTTAGAATGTTATGCAAGGTTAGGAAAAGGTAAAGTTCACACTAAATGGCAACCAGTCTCGGCATGTACATACAAATATGCTTCAGTGATAGATATTAACCTGGAAAAATGTAATTTTTGTAAACGGTGTATTAAGGCTTGTCCTAAAAACGTTTTGAAAAAAGAAAAAAAGAAAATTACTTTTGTTGAAATTGAAAAATGTGATCTATGTAACGAATGTGTTTTTGCCTGTCCAATTGACGCCATACAAGTTGAGAAACTTAAAGATACATTTATATTTATGATAGAATCAACAGGAGCCCTTACGGCAGAGCGTATAATATATGAGTCAAATAAGATATTGATAAATAAAACAAAAGATTTCCAAGAACAACTATTGAAGATCAAATCAGGAGAAATAAAGTAATGCGAAGTACTAATCCAGAAGTTCTTATGATTATACGTTGTTTAAAGAAAAAGTCTAAAGAGACAGGGGGAGCTCTATGGACTGTTCTAGCGAAAAAATTTGAAAAATCGAAACATAAACGGGTATCCGTAAATTTGAGTCGAATTAATAGATATACAAATGAAAATGAAAAAGTGGTTGTTCCTGGAAAAGTACTTGGAGCTGGAATTTTGGAACATAAAATCTTTATTGCTGCTTTTAGTTTTTCAAAAGAAGCTAGAAGAAAAATTGAAGAAGTGGGTGGAGAATGTTTAACTATTCCACGTATCGTAGAAAAATATCCTACAAATTCAGGAATAAAAATCATTGAATAATTAAACATTTTATAAAAAGGTAAATAATGATCACATCAATAAGTAGGAACAATATTATTTGTTGACTTCGCATAGGTGAAAAAAATATGGTTGTAAATAGAAAGCCATTTGTAACAAGCGGAAAAAGAAAAACTGCTATCGCTCGTGCAACCTTTCGACCTGGAAAGGGAAGGGTTAGAGTAAATAAGATCCCCATTGAAATAGTGACTCCTGAAATATCTCGAATAAAAATATTAGATCCCATTCATCTCTCGGGGGATATTTGTAAAAATATTGATATAGACGTCAAAGTTAAAGGTGGAGGATTTATGGGTCAGGCAGAGGCTGTTAGAATGGCTATAGCCAGAGGAATTGTTAAATGGTCGAAGCAATCAATTGTAAAAAAAAGATTTCTTGACTATGATAGGACAATGTTAAGTGGAGATTCCCGTAGAAAAGAGTCAAAAAAATTCGGTGGACCCAGAGCAAGAACTAGAAAACAGAAATCCTATAGATAGAACATTAAGCGGTTATTAACAAAATAACTATAGTTTTTTAGATTAGAAGAGAAAAGGAGTGTTCACTTCTTTATATAAAAAAAGTCAATGCAAATTATGATTGAAGTTAATAATTATAAAGAATGATTAGAATTACTTTTACATTGGATAGTTATTGTAAGTATCGTATAACGGTCCAAGAGTGTTGTTATAAATGGGTTTCTATGTGGAGAGAATGGTAAAGTTATTTTTGTGATATACAAGCCTTCATTCTATCTTCCGTTTCATGTTTTTTCATTATTCCTAAGATATTCGTTTATCACGTGATTTGTAGACGGTTTATTACTCTTGATTAACTAAATTTTTAAAGTCTTTCCGTATAGTGTTGAAAAGGATGAGTGGAGGCCCAAATGATACTCTTAAATTAAATAATTAAAATTGAATGTGATAATTCATCTTTACTAAACATAAAAGATACAAGTTGATAGCTTACCGTATGGGATCCCTTTTTTTCCTTTTTTGTTGAGGTAGTAACATTAACCATTATTGAATCTATTTTCTGTAAATATAATGTTTGAGCAGAAAATAAACACTTTCAAACCATTTATTGTAATCAAACATATTACATATTGGAAAAAAAGAAGTTCGTAAGCAATATCCAAGATCTTTTCTTTATGTTTAATCAATACTCTTCTAACGAGCAATACAGCAAATTCTACTATTTTGTAAAAGATATCTACATTAATGTTTCTTAGAAATATTCCAATTTCAAGTTTCAGATTAGTGAAAATTTGTATAAATACGCCAGGTGAATTGTAGTATGTTATAGTGATAATCAATGTTTTTTAAATGATGTAATATATTCCTCTCGTTCACAATCTAATTGGTAATTTACTTAAAGTTAATTTTAGACAGGAAATAACTACAGATAATTATTTCGGAGTATAAGTGGAGGTTATGTCTCTTGTGAGCAGATAATATAAAGAGGTGTATGCCTGAAAATTCATATTAAGGATTGGAAATATAAAAGGAATCATTTATAATATAATTAAAAGGAATGGTGTTAAGAAGTTAATAGTAAGTAGTTCTTAGTAATACAGTCATTGAATCTATGATTATAATTTTTTTTCATGGACAATATTTATAGTCTTTAACTTTTGGTTTAATATTAAACTAGAACTAATTGCTAAATGATAAGTTTCAACAAAGAAAATAAGTATAAAGAAATGGAAATTTATAGATTTTATGTTTGATCAATTATAAAATAAATTGTGAGGAGAAGATTCCTTTTTGATAAGTGAGATAATATTGGAGAATTTCATGTCTTATGAATATGCTAGGATACCTCTTAACTTAGGTTTGAACTTAGTATGTGGACCGAATGGAGCTGGAAAATCATCCATACTTTTAGCAATTTCTGTTGTATTAGGTCAAGCTTACACGGAGAGAGGAAAAAAGTTTAGTGACATGATTCGTTGGGGAGAAGACACTGCGCGTGTAACACTAAGTTTTGATAATAAAGTAAAGAACGGTAAAAGACCCATACCATCTTTTGACACTGATTATCTCAGACTTTCTCGATACTTAAAAAAAGATGGTAATTACTGGTTTCAAGCAAATTTTAAAACTATAACAAAAAATGAAGTAGTTGATCTCCTTTCTGAGTTAGGAATAAATCCGGATAATATGCTGATTATCATGCATCAACACATGATGATGGAGTTTGGTGTCACAACAGCTCAACAGAAATTAATAATGGTAGAAGAAGCAGTAGGATTCAAAAAGTATAGAGAGAATCTTTTCGATGCCCAAAATAAATTAACTCAAGTCTTAAGTGAAGAAGAATCTACATCTAATCTACTCAAGAACGCAGAACAGACATTGAACTATTGGAAAGGTGAATATAATAGATATCTAGAAAGGGAAGACCTGCTTTTAAAGAGAAATTTTCTTGAACGTGAGCTTGCTTGGGCTAGATTGATTAAACATGAGAGAATTGTTGAGGCGTGGGAGGAGAGGATTGATAGAAAAAAAGAGGAATTGATTAAAAAAGAGAGGGAAATGAATGAAACAATAAATAGTTTAGAAGAGTGGAAGGAGAAACTCAATAAGCTACGCTTCAAACAAAGTGAGATCTATAACGCACTTCTTGTGTTGGAGAAAGATAGGATCGGGATTGAAGAGAAAATTGAAAAAATGAATGACATCCTAAAAAATGTTCATAATCATGAAAAAATTATTCATAACGGTTTCGATGTTCAGGTGCTTTTAGCAGAGACGGATAATAAAGATGTTTTTATAAAGAATCTTCGTGAAAAAAAACTCTTCGAAACTTCAATATTGGAAAATGTATATACTAAAATAAGCAATCGTTCTGAATCGATACAAACATTGGAGAGAAATCTTATTGAACTTCAAACGAAGGCTCAACTGATCAAAT
>JAUWJG010000058.1 GCA_030607815.1 Candidatus Bathyarchaeota archaeon | reverse complement strand
TAGTTATGAAAAGAATTTTTTCTAATCGAAACATTATGGTCATAACAGGCACTACAAGCATCTGGACCTTCATATTTTCGTTATATTACACCTTTTGGCCGTTGTACTTAATGGAATTAGGAGCAACAACCGCGAACATTGGACTCATTGCTATGATCCAAAGTACGGCTCAGCTGCTCTTTCAATTTCCAGGAGGGATACTAGCTGACAGAATCGGAAGAAGAAAAGTCATAGTGTATGGTAGTATGTTCCGATTAATCACCCCCATAATCTTCCTATTTGCTACCTCCTGGGAAATGGTTTTACCCGGAGTAATCTTTCAAGCTGTAGCGTCCATATATATGCCTGCTTTTAACGCATTGATCGCCGAATCTCTTCCACATGAAGATAGAGGTGCAGCGTTCGGCGCCTATAGAATGATAACGATGTTACCCTTAGTGGTTACCGGCTTCCTAAGCGGAGTACTAATGGACCATTTTGGCGTTTGGGAAGGCACAAGAATGATCTTAATGGCTAATGTCATTGCATCGATCTTTATAGTTGCAGTAAGATACAAGTTCATTACAGAGACATTTTCCCCTAAACAGTTAAGCACTGCAAAAAAGACGAGTATTAAAGACTCAATCTCAGAGTTACGTAATCAACCTAGGAATGTGTGGGCCCTAATTTCAGTTTCCTGTCTATCAAGCTTCGCTTTACGATTATCCTTCTCTTTTTTCGTCTTGTACGCTGTTAACGTTATAGGCTTAAGCAAGACTCAATGGGGGCTAATCGGTTCTATTATTAGCATAGTTTCAATGTCCCTTTCCCTTCCAGGTGGAATGCTTACTGATAAGATCGGTAGAAAGCCGATCATCCTCATTGCACGAATTCTCACTCCAATCTCAACACTTGGATTATCTTTAGCAAGAGGTTTCAATCAAACATTACTTGTACGACTCGTAAGTAGTATAGGGGGGGGTCTTGGCGGAGGGATTTCTGGAGCATCTGGTGGTCCCGCTTGGCAGGCTCTATTGGCTGACATTATTCCATCTCATAAGCGTGGACGGGTTTACGGGTTAATCGGAACATTAACTGGATTGATGGGTGCACCGGCACCTTGGATAGGGGGTCTCATGTGGAATCAGATTAGTCCTGCTTTCACTTTACAGATGTCTTGTTGGCTTGGAATTATACCCGCTCTCATTTTTCTACTCTTCGTTAAAGAACCCAAGGTCAAAGAACAGTAACTCTTTGATCTTACCGTAGACATATAGGAACTAATCACCGTGGAGAATTTTAACGCATTAACTCTCTCACTTTTTTTAAGTTTTCTAAGTTTCGCTTCTCTTCGTCTAGAGGTGTTTCAAGGATGAGTGGGATCTCTTGAAACTTGCTGTGTAAGATGTTTCTAAATCCATCCATTCCAATTTTTCCCAATCCGATGTGCTCATGTCTATCTTTATGTGCGTTTAAATCACCTTTAGATCCATTGAGATGTACCACTTTTAGCCGATCCCATCCTAAAACTTCTTCAAACTTTTCAATAACGGTGTTAACCGCTTGTTCAGTTCTCAGATCATAACCCGCGGCGAAAGCATGACATGTATCGAAGCAGACTCCGATACGATCATCGTGAATTATTCCATCGACTACCTTTTTAATGTCTTCAAAAGATGATCCCATACTGTTTCGTGTTCCAGCGGTGTTTTCCAAACATAATATAATGTCTCCCTTAATCTTTGAGAAAGAATTATTTATTGCCCCTATTATTCTTCTGCGTCCAAACGCTTTCCCCATACCAAGGTGACTTCCGAGATGTGTTACTAGATATGGAATTCTCAATTTTACACATCTTTCCAGCTCAATTGTTAGAGATTCCATGGAGCGCTTGTAGACACTATCTCTTGATGATGCAAGATTTGGTAGATAAGGCATGTGACCAAAAATAGGGTTTATCCCATATCTCTTAACTTTCACTCTAAACCTTTCAACTTCCAAAGAATTTAAGGGTATAACTCGCCAAACACGGGGATTTCTCGTAAAGATTTGGAATGTGTTATAATTCTCTGCTCTCGCCTTATCCACGGCTTTATCAATGGAGCCAGAGATGGATACGTGAAACCCAATTTTCATTCAAGTGACACCTATTTGGAGTTAATATTATTCAGGGCTTACGTTCTAATATTTTTTTCTTCTCCAACCTCTTATTTATTCAAAAACTTTTTTTTACTAAAAAGAATGAGCTAAAGAATCACAAGTTCTTCAGAGTGATAATAACAAGTCATTCTTTATGAACTCTTTATATAGCCCCTCTCTTTCAGTTTAAGTTTTTAACTCAAATTATAAAGGGTTAAAAATAGGTATTACTTACAAAAATATGGGAGCAACGTAATCCTTCGTCACATTGAGACCCATATTGACGGACTCAACAGAGGGTAACGTGCATGTTACCTCATGACTATTGAATCTACCCAAATCTGGGACATCAAATCTCTACCGACGGAGGCGGTGGGTGTTAAAAACCACACCTTTCAGCGTTCTTAACCTAGAGGAGTGCACGGTCCTCAAAATAGGTTAAAACCCTGTTATGTGGTATACAACCCCATCGATATAGCGGAAGTTTTTTTAACAAACGGTTTACAGTCTATGGTAAAGTGAAGGTGCTTTAGATGTCAGAAGAACAGAAACGCTTTGATCTAATCCTTAGAAATACCTCCGAAATCATCACCGAATCAAACTTGAGGAAGATTTTAGAAGAGAAAAAACTCCGAGGTTACATTGGAGTTGAACCCTCTGGTCTTTTCCATGTTGGTTGGATTATCTGGGTTGAGAAATTGAAAGATTTAATGAATGCCGACGTCGATATGGTCTTCCTCATGGCTACATGGCATGCATGGATAAATGATAAGCTCGAAGGAAAGATGGAGACAATAAAAACTTGTGCATCTTACTTGAAACATTGCCTTTCTGCTTTAGGGGTAAAAACTGAAAAGCTCACCTTCATCGATGCTGAAGAGATGCTTAATGATTCAGACTATTGGGCTCTTGTCTTACGGGTTGCGAAACAATTAACTTTAGCGAGAGTAAGGAGAGCCATGACCATTATGGGGCGAACCACCGAGGAAGCATCTATGGATTTCTCTAAACTTATATACCCTGTTCTGCAGATTTCTGACATTCACTACCTCAACCTCGATTTATGTCTAGGTGGAACAGACCAGCGTAGAGCACACGTTTTAGCTAGAGAAGTGTCTAGTAAGCTCGGAAAGAAAAAACCTGTAGCGATTCACACACCGCTCCTTATAGGGTTGAGTGGTGTGAGAAGAATGGATGCAAGTGAAGTTACACAAGAAGATCTCTCCAATTTTAAGATGAGTAAATCAAAGCCTGAAACATGTATCTTCATCCACGATAAAATAGAAGAAGTTGAACATAAACTTCTGAATGCTTATTGTCCACCTAAACAAATTGCACACAACCCCCTCATCGAGTTCAATCGTAACCTCCTCTTTCCAGAGAAAGGGTTCAGGCTAAATATAGATCGACCAAGAAAATATGGCGGATTGATTAGCGTGGATTGTTTCGAAGACCTCTGTCTAAAATATGAAGCTGGAGAGATTCATCCATTAGACTTAAAGAAGGCAACTGCAATGGCTTTAAACCGAAAGTTAGATCCCGTCCGATCATATTTTAAGAATAACTCCGAGGCTAGAGAACTTTATAATAAACTCGCAAAATCAACAATAAGTAGATAAGAATAAATTCGTAGTATCTCCTAAAAATTACTTGAGAACATCTCCAATAATTTACTTCAAAATGTATAAGTTTACTATAGTAATGGCGGTCAACGACATTGCCAACAAGTGCTGAACAAAAACTTGAATCAATAATATCTGTTCTTGAACACTTATCCCAGGAAGTAAACCGTGGAGTTCCCATAATCGTTGAAGGCCGCAAGGACCTCCAGGCATTATATAAACTTAACATAAGGGGATCTGTGATCTGTATAAAAAATTCTGGTAAGATCTTACCTGATCTTTTGGATGCTGTTCAAAGTAAAAGCATTATCGTCTTGGTAGATTTCGATGATGAAGGAATAACCTTAGTCAAGATGATATCTACATATTTAGAAAAAATGGGTGTTAAAGTTAACTTGACTTTTTGGAGAAGAATAAAAGCCTTATTAAAACGCCATGTAAAAGACGTTGAAGGTCTCCCCTCATATTTAGAAAAATTAAAAAAACGCGTTGGACATTTTAGCTAAAAAAAAAGCGTCAGTATCAACCTTTATATGTTTCTGTTAAAGTTGATAACGTGTGTACGATTATAAGTTAACCATTACTATTTTGGAGGATGATTATTATTGGGTACTTTTCAAGCAATTGCACCGAAATATATTATTAGCACTTCTTTCGAAATCGAAGGAGTAGTCGAAAAATCAGATGTTATTGGAGCTCTTTTTGGACAGACCGAAGGTCTCTTCGGTCCAGACCTTGATCTTCATGAACTTCAAAAAACGGGTAGAATAGGTAGAATAGAAATTAATCTAAAATCAAAAAAGGATAAGACAAGTGGCGAAATAACTATCCCGTCAAGCCTTGATAAACCTTTAACAGCTCTAATAGCAGCTGCCATAGAAAACGTGGATCGAGTTGGACCCTGTGCAGCCAAGGTAACCTTGGATAAAATTGAAGACGTACGGGCTGCTCGCCGTGATACGATTATTAAAAGGGCAAAAGAGATTCTACATAAATGGACTGTCGATGTTTCACCAGGTACCGATAAGATTTCAACTGAAATTGCAAAAGCGATCAGACCCGCTGAAATAGTTAGTTATGGTCCAGAGAAACTTCCCGCTGGCCCAGATGTTAAAAGCTCCAAATCCCTTATCGTTGTCGAGGGAAGAGCGGATGTAGCCGTCCTACTTAGAGCTGGCTTTAAGAATGTCATTGCAGTTGAAGGTACAAAAATACCTACTACAGTAATTAAACTAAGCAAAGAAAAGGAGATTACAGCGCTTTTAGATGGCGATCGTGGTGGAGACATGATTCTAGAAGGACTAATTCAGGTCGCAAAACCCACCTTCGTAGCGAGAGCGCCTCGTGGAAAAGAAGTAGAAGATTTAACCCCCAAAGAAGTAACCCAAATTCTCCTCAAAAAAACTTTGATAAATGCCAAGAAAAAAAGGCTCCATACAAGAACTCCGGTACCTAAACTTAAAGTGAAGAAAGAGAGAAAAGAGAAAAAAAGTATTACCTTACCTGACGTTATTG
>JAUWJG010000024.1 GCA_030607815.1 Candidatus Bathyarchaeota archaeon | reverse complement strand
TTATGACCGTTTTTCGTTTTTTTATAGGAAGCCGAGGCTCATCGATTCGTAGACAAGTAGTAAGAATCATTGAATCTGAACCTATCACGATTTCGTCATCTTCCATCTTATGAGGAACACATAATCTCTCCAAAATTCCCTTTATTTTTGAGTGAAGAGGAAGTCTTAGTTCCCTGTAAAGATCATTCTTTTTTATTTTTTCACATTGAATTATAGCACGCCTTAGAAGCGTTAAATCTTCGATTTCGATTTCTTTCCAAAAATATGTATAGGTTGGATGAAGGGGTACTTCTAGATTTTCTGAAATCAGGAGGGCTTCGTGAGCTATTGGTTTTGTAATGAGAGGATTTTCTAAGAGTTTTTTTAACCGGGTGGAAGATAACCCTGTAGCCTTAGCTGCTTGCTTAATTGACCCTTTGAAGATATGATGGATTTTATAATATACATCCTGAACCCACCATTCATCGGTGTATCCAGAGGGAGCTAATGGTTTATTGGTCTCAAGGAATTCGCCAAACCCTACAAGGAGGTCTCCTGTGAATAGAATGCTCTTAATTTTTCTTTTCAGGTTCACGGCGTCTGATGTAGTTTCAATTTTTGTAACAGAACCATCAGTTAACAGAACTATGGGTGGCTCGATAGTGTCTACGGGTAGAACTACACCACCTTTTCCGGGTCCTTCAACTCGAATTTGAGTTCCCGATGCAAGGAAATTGTGTAAAACGATCATAGTCGCGGGATGTATTCCTAAAGCAGCCAGACCAGTGTTCCTAGATCTGCCATAACGTAATCTGAAACCTCCAGATGTGGAAGGAAAGGAGAATACAGGACGACCAGCAATTATATCTTTCATATATAGAGCTTCGGGTTTTTCTTTTTTTTGTTGTTTACTTTCACCAAGATGTTCAAGCCAAGCCCAACCTTCTATCTTGAGATCTTCAATTATCCTCCAAACTTTTTTAGAGCGGCCAACAACACCATCATTAATAACAAGGAGTGCACCACCTCTGATACGGTTTGTTTCTATTCGAGGTAGATTCCTAAAAGAAGAAACCTCAAGTGAATCGCTCTGAGTTCCAGTTACTTCAATGGGGAGATTTCGTAAGGCATTGGTTAATACTTCATCAGAATTATGGTATTGAAAACCTCTAACTTCTCTCTCATAAAGTCTTATCTCTTCAATAAAACGATTAATTTCTAAATCCGTCGGTTTATACCGATCTAGACCCAAGCGACGACGAATAAAATCACCTATAACAGGGGTTAAGGCTTGCTCTGTTCCAGCTGCAGAACGGATTGGACCAGCGAAATAAATGGCTAAATAACGCGTGTTATCTAAGTTTTGTTTAATTTTAATGTGTGCTATTCCTTGAATCGGAGCAGCAGTAATACCACCAGTCATGATCGCAAGGGATGTCCTTATAGCTTGTTCAGCGGCTTCATCTGGATTTACTTGTCCAAATTTTGCGAGAGAAATATCTGATGCAATAACAAAGGCTATTTCATGAGGAGACATCGTCTGACTGAGTTCTCTTATTCGCGCAGCAACGCCCGGAGGACCGACAAGGCCCTCAACCATTTCAGCAAGATCTTTAGCTATATGTGACTCTGGCTCAAGAGATGGGTCAATTCCTTTTTTTCGTGCTTTTTTTGAGAGCTCATAAAGAGAAGCTACAGCAGTTTCAATATGAAGGATATAAGCGGCATAATCAGGGGTTGTAGATAAAGGCATTGATTATTCTCCACTTTCGGACATTATTATATTATAAGAAGAATTAAAAATTCTTAAATGCTTTTTTAGAAGATAAAAGAGATCACGTGATATCACAATATCACAGTCTCTTCTTTTTCTTGAAATTTTTAACACAAGCTATAATATTCTTAATTATTTCTCCTGATTGATCTTTCTCAATAATGGTGCCGGTTACTATGACATCAGCACCTGTCTTAATCGCAGCTTCTGCGGCTTCCTGGGTTCTTATACCGCCTCCGACAATAAGAGGAATTTTAAGATTTTTCTTTACCATAGTTACCATTTTTGGAGGTATAGGACTCTTCGACCCTGAACCGGCTTCTAAATAGACGAAGTGCATACCAAGATATTGAGCTGCTAAGGCGTATATTGACGCTATTTTAGGTTTATCTCGAGGAATGGGGTGTGCCTGCCCCATGTAAGCGGCTGTACTTCCTTCACCAACAATGATATACCCTAAAGAAATAGCTTCTAATCCATACTGTTTAACAATGGGTGCACCTAAAGCTTGAATGCCAGTTATGAAGTGGGTATTCCAAGAATTTAATAATGACATAAACCAAATAGCATCAGCATATTGACTGATTCCCGTTATATTATTTGGAAAAAGGATTACAGGAATATTTACACTGTTTTTTATATTATTAATAACAGCGTCAAGTTGAGGTATAGAAACTACTGTAGATCCTCCAACCATTATTGCTGTTGTTCCGTACTTTTCTAGAGTTTTAGCGATTTTTCCCGCTTTCTTTGGATTAGTGTTTTGAGGATCAATTAAAGTTAGATGAATGGGCCCTGTTGTATTAATAATATTTATAAGATATTGTTCTACACGACCCATTCGAACACCTATGCTAATTCTCCAACATTAAATTTATCCGTAAATTTACAATAAATATCAATTGCCTGATTTACAGGAGCGAGAGGAAATTCGTCAGTTAGATGGCACTTGCCACAGATTACGGTTGCAGTATTTTTCTTCCTTTCCATTACAACTCTAACTGCTGTAAGTCCACATTTTGGGCAAGAAAAGATTTTAGGGATTTGTTTCCGAGGAAAACGTACAGTACTCCTTTTTCGTCTAACCATATTTAATTACCAATTTATTTTGTATATACAAAGAGGTATTTTAGTGATGTGTTTTAGTGATTTATAATAAAAGGATTTTATAATATCAATGATTATATTTGATTTATGTGATATCACACAATTATAGTTGTTAGGATTGTGATGTTTATGATCTCACAAAGTTAAAGGATAAATAAAAAAGGATAAAATATTGGATCTCAAAGATGTAATTAAAATTGAATATTATCTTCAATAATCCTTAAGATTACGTAAAGTCAGGAATAAAAATATAATTAATAAAGCAGTAATAGGTTAGAATAAAGATCGCGCTTTGTTTGTTTCTTTTTGAAGTAAATTTATACAAAACGGAAAATATTAGATGATAAGATTTATTTAATTCTGTGTAAAAGTTTCTTTTTTTGTGGTTATCAACATATTTTCGTTATAGATTCATATAGGAGTTTTAGTAAATTCTAAATATGAGTTGTATATAAAGTTGTATTCATATGAGGCTTGAATATGTTGAACACATACGAGCGAAAAGACAGCGTGCAAAATTGGATTAAAAGCACGTTTAATGACACTTTAACCATAATATTGTTGAATAATAGTCATTTAACAAAAATACAAGCAGAAACGCTTTTAATTGATAATTTAGCAGAGAATATGTTAGATCAAAAACTGGGCTATGAAGAAAAGGCAAAGATGAGGATGTCTACAAAAGGAGTTAGTAGAGGAGCTTTTAACAGAACCTTACATCAAGCGAATAAAAACATTACCGCATCGATATACACAATATTTTTTCTTGGGTATCTGGGAATCCTTGAAACACCAAGTTTAGACGAGTTCATTGAAACTTCAAACAAGTTAGCTATTTACGTTAAAGAACATAGAACCCTTCTAAATAGTGGTGTTTCAGAACTTGATGATATAAAAAGAGCTGAATCGATTTTAAATTTAAAAAAGGAGTTAATATCAAGTCTAAACAGAATAGTTTCGCGTGAGAACATAAACGATAAAATGTAACATGGTGTGATATCACACCCCCACTTTAACACCCAATGATAGAAAAATATTTTCGCAAGCAAATAATGGATATGATATGAATAATAAAAGAGGGTTTAGATAAAAAGAGAGATGTGTTAAAGAAGAAAGATAGTAAGTCAACACACAACAGCACATAGATATAGACATCTATTAACAAGTATACGAAAAGATTTAGTTCAACGAGATAAAGCACCATCTGTGATTAGTTACATGTAATAATTAATCACATACTAATCACGCGTGATTTGAGTGTGATATTTCGGTATACTGTGCAGTTACAACATCTGTGATATCATGTGATGTAACATTTATTACAAAGCATTTTCCAAAATATACTGTAATCAATGTCTCTAATTAAATTAGTTAATGGTGAAGATATTCGTAGACTTAGGAAAATGATGGGATTAACCCAAAAGAAATTAGCTAAGAAGGCGGGTGTCAGTCAATCCTTAATAGCAAGGATTGAAAAAAATTCAGTTGATCCACGCCTTTCAACAGTTAGAAAGATCCTGGGAGCTTTATCTTTAATTAAAGAAGGAAAAATTGCTAAGGATGTTATGCATAGTCCTGTGATAACTGTCAAAAACACAGATACTGTACGTAAAGCTGTAGAATTAATGCGAAAACATAACATTTCCCAGCTTCCTGTTTTAAAAGAAAAATTTATGGTGGGGAGTGTTAAAGAATCCACGATCATACATAGAATAATTAGAGGCGGAAATATTCGAAAAATGTTCTTTACACCAATCTATAATATCATGGAAAATCCATTTATCACAGTAAACCCATCTATGGGTATAGATGAAGTTTTGAGTATTATGTCTTCAGGACATCCAGCGGTCTTGGTTATTGATAAAGAAACATTAATTGGTATAATTACAAAGATTGATGTTCTTTCTTCTACAATTCGTTTTGATGAAAGGTAGAGGTTTAGACGTTGGATATTTGAGAGAGCTTAACATATGCATCAGTTGCAATCTTCGTTTTAGGAATAGTGACATTTGCAATTATTTACAGGAGAATACTGCTGCAAACAAGAGAGGATTATGAGAACGCTGAGATCAGTTTACAGGTACTAACAACGACGCTTCAAAAGTTGAAAGGTGAGAAGAGAGAATCAAATATACAAAGGATCTGGGAATACAGGTTACGCAAACAAAGATAAACCATGAAATAGTAAAACTTCAAAGATTAGAAAAAAAACTTCTGAACTTAACGAGACAGATACAGACCACTTCAACGTCTGATAGGAAGCTTATTATCCTTATGAAGGAAATATAAAGAAAAATTCGGAATTTAACGAAAACACAAGAAGAGTTTCAAAAACGAATAAAAACCTTCAATGCAAAGATCCAACAAACCTCTAAAACGGAGAGAAACGAAACGATAATACAAACAGAGAAACAACCACTTTCAAGGATCATAGAGACAGAGCGACTGGTATTAAATCTGCTAGTTGAGAAGAGTTCCATGACGGCATCAAAAATGGTGAAGAAAATCAGAAAAACAAGGGAACATACATCACGCCTCATGAAGAAACTCTGGAAGGAAGGATAGAGAGAGACTCCCAAAGAAAACCGTTCACCTACAGAGCCACAAAGAAACTTATAAAAGAGACTCTTGAGAAAAAAATTATCCAGAAGCACTAAGAATGTATAAGCATTCGTTAAAAAGGTCTTAGAAAAGGTTATGCGTTAGTAGGTGAATTCTCTTGTTGAATCACACGTCTAAGTTTATATCTTCTTTCTACAAAAGAACCGGATCGTACAAGAAAGCCCCGTCTGGTTAGTCGAGATAAATACGTAGAAACGGTACTAAGACCTATTGGTTCACTAAAAGTATCCTCGTATGAGATCATTATCTCTTGCGAAGTGAACCAACCGATAGGAAACTTACTATTGACAATGTTATGAAGTTTATCGAATTTTGAAAGGGAATTTAACGTTTTATCTTCAACCAGCTCTGGCATACCACCGAGGAGTTCTACAAAGTCTAACACTTGAAGTAATTTGTTTCTATTAATCTTTCCTTCGAAGACAACAGTTAATTTGTTTCCATCATCAGCTGTTACTTCAATCTTTACTTTGCGGGCAGGCATAGAATATCCTTCTTTTAGTGTTAACAGTATTACATGTTCACAGTTTAAAAAGTTATCCTGTTAACAGTTTATGAAATGATAATAAATAATCTTAAAATAGGCACGATATTAAAAATAGACCGTAAATTACAACATGTTTGATAATTCAGAGGTTCACAGCATAATACTTCATATAAACAAGTTAATAACCGAATAATCTAAAGGTTCCAGTGGAAAAGAAGGGGTTATCTTTAAATATTGAAATATGAATCAATTCTCCTTTAATTTCATAAATTAAACAGGAATTAGTCTTATTTTACTTAGAAATTCACAACAATTCACAACAATTCACAAGATGTAAACTAAAATTAAATCCACTAAAATACCCAAAAAATGGGAGATTCATTTACTAACAAAGAAGTAAAAGGACAAGAAATATAGGCCCCTTCCCCCTAAATTTCCATTGGAATTCATAGTCATCTTTTTAAAAAAAATAACTAAATTAAACATAACACTCTATTCTTTTTTACAGTAATGTTAAATATTAAAAAAATAAATAACAATTGGGAGATATTTTTATAAATAAGTTAATACAATAAAAAATTCTTTGAGATATTTTTCTAATAGAAATGAGGGGGTGGGGGTCTACTCCTTTCTTTTTTAGAACACTAAAATAATATTAAGGCACTCTCTTTTTGAAAAGGAAATAAGGAAATGGAAATATATAGTCTATTTTTTTCTTTATTATTTTGCAGGAAAACCTATTCAATTGTTCTTTTTAGAGCTCCCCAATTCTTATCTATTTTACATTATTACATTTAACTCATTCAATAGTGAATTTAAAAAAAGAACTTTTACAGTTATGACAGAAAACTAATTGGCATGACATTAAAGGTGCTAAGATCAACTATAGATGCAATTCCTGGAGTCGGAGTGAGCCCCATTCTCTCTTGAAACGGTGTTTTACTTTGCCATGCTCCTGAGTTGATTATTAAGGTACCTCGGTACATCTCGTATCCTATAACATGGAGGTGTCCTGCATGAAATATATCTGGCGGGGTATCTATAACTAATGCATCGTTTGGTAAAGGAGCTATTGGCGTTTTATTGCCATATGTAGGTGCTAAATGGCGAACCTTGAGGAGTTGTCTCATGGCTATATGTGTACTATGCTCCAAGTTCTGGTATGTCACCTCTGGGATCACACGTATAACATCGTCTAAACTTCGTCCGTGGTATACGAGGAAGTTAACACCATGGAGGCGCATTTTCGCTGGATTTCTAACCATTATGACGTTTCTTGCTTCATAAATTGGTTCCGCATATTCTTTTAAAATTTTAGGTTGAGGAAGAGCCTGTCTTGTTGCATCATGGTTTCCAGGACTAATGATAACTTCAATATATTCCGGTATCTGTTCTATTAATTTTGCAGCAACACGGTACTGTTCATACACATTTTTGATATTGAGATCCTTCTCTTGATTAGGATATATCCCTATTCCGTCCACAATATCTCCCGCGATTATAATATATTTCACTCTTCCAGCGATTTCTTTCTGTTTATGGTTTCCATTTTTTCCTTTTAACCATTGAATAAACTTCTGAAAAGCTTCTTCTAGAAACTCTTTGCTTCCTACATGTAAATCTGAGAGTAAGGCAGCATAGACTTGATCTGTTGCTGTATTATGTTTTTTTTCTGGAATATCTGGATTAATTAAATTTGAGGCAATCAATAACTCATTTCTGCCTTTTATCGCTTCTACGCACACCACTTGATCTAAAAATATCCTCTGCGCTGTCTCGAAGACTTCTCTTCTAACGTTAGAGGGTATTAAAACCATGGCAGACGCTTCATAGTCCTCAATGCGAATAAAAATATTTTTTAAGCTCTCTCTTTTTTCCATTACAATGCCAATTATTTTTACTTTAGACTTTTGAGAAGCTTTCAAGGCAACGTTTATGGTAACGGCACCTCTAACATCCAGTCGCTTTTTTAATATTTTTTCAATTTTATTGAATCGATCTTTGAAAAGTTCTAAGAAATTATTTATTTTTTTAGGTGAACTATACATTGTAGGGACATCATCTAACGTATCTATTTCTGAATTTATTTCCTTTGCATAAGCACGGAACGGTCTCCCAATACTCGATATTTTGTGATCAGAATTTTCTGTCGTTAAGGCAATGTCTACATTTTCCGCTAATATCTTTTTAGTTATAAAGAGTGGTTTCTCTTCTAGGTTAGATAATCTACTTATCACGGTCTTAACCCAATCTTCTATCTTCTTATCTTTTGCTAAGTTCTGAAGATAGACTAACCCTTCAGGGTCTAATTGGTATCCTGAAGATATTATTAGGGCTATCGTCCTCTTTACCTTTTCATTTACGGAGAGACTACTTTGCATTTTAATATACGTCTCATTTAAAACAAGTTCTTTATAATATTCATTTATTAATATTAAGGAAGTTCTTTAATCTTTAAAGAGTGAGGATAAGCATTATGGATCTTAGAAAAGTTCAAGAGACGGGTGGCAGCTTCTTCATATCTCTCCCAAGAAAATGGGCACATCGATGTGGCCTAAAAAAGGGATCTGTAATTGCACTTATTGCGAGGACTGATGGCTGTATTGTTGTTGATCCACAATACAACTTCGAGAAACATGTACAAAAAGCGACCATTGTACCATCCCCCCATCTTGAAAGAGAAATAACCGGTAAATATCTTTTAGGCTCAGACACTATTAAAATTAAAGGGAGAAACCGTCTTCCACCCGAAGTTTCTAAAATCGCGCGTAAAACAGCTCGTCGATTAATCGGTTTAGAAATCGTTGAAGAAGACGCTTACAGCGTTCTCCTAAATTGTATCTTAGAACCCACCTCATTCCCACCGGAAAAAGTTATACGTCGGGAATATTTATTCGCATCCGATATGCACTTGGATGCAATAACCGCTTTTATAGAAGGGAACATACTTCTAGCAAAAGCTATCGTTAAACGAGATGATGAAGTAGACCGTCTCTACTTCCTCCTAGTTCGTCTCATAAGAGCAACCATTCTAAACCCGAGACTAGGCGAAAAAATGAACATTCTTCCAATAGATGGACTCGACTATCGATTAATAGCGAGTTATATAGAATCAATTGCAGATTATTCATGTAAAATTGCAGAAAAAATTATTGACAATTATGATATTCCTATTCCAAAAGATAATATCCAACTCTTACAGCGGTTAGGTGAACAATCCTATTTGATGCATAAGGATGCAATACAAGCATTTTTTACCAAAGATCTCGCTCGCGTAGAGAATATCATAAACATTGGTAAACAAAATACAGAAACCTTCAGGGAATTGGATAAACTTTTAGTAGGGGAATCGCCAAAACTCATTTCCTATATCTCTTCTGTCGCTGCTGCTCTAGACCAAATCTGTTCATATAGTATAGACATAGCCGATATCGTTATGCCGAGATAAAAGATTGATATTTGTGTATGTTATTTCTAAAATATAATCTCTCCAATTACAAGAGATAAAACATGACCTTCCATCTTCGAAGCTCTAGGATAAGCGTTTAATCTTAAAACATTGGATACTCTTTGAAAACTGTTTTTCTTTAAACACAAAGCTTCTCAACGTTTCATGTTAAGAAGATTCAGGAAATAAAAGTTACCTCTCCTAAACTTTTATCATTCTTTTATATTTTTGAAATCTTCCTTCTATCTCTTCTTCTGTAAGAGAAAGAAGGCGTTTGACACCATAGTCTTCAATTGCAAAAGAACCCATCACATTTCCATAGATAACTGCTTCCTTCAATATTTTTTCATCATACATTCCGTTTCTAGCGAT